>JAGSHJ010000076.1 GCA_023954595.1 Bacteriovoracaceae bacterium
GCAATTAATAATCTAAATTTCGGATCAAATCTATTGGTTGGTGGAATATCTGGAAAAAGCCTTGGGGCCTTCGACCTTAAAAATAGCTATTTTGCAGGTAAGATTCAGCATAGCTGTACAACATCTTGTGAAGTTGGTGACATCGTTGGTGGTGGAACCGCACCTGTATTTGCCAATAATGGTGTTCATATAGATTCTGCAACAACGACTTCTAATGTAGATGGAACGAACATTTATGCATTCAGTGAAATAGATTTAACTAATGAAAGTGCAACTAACTCTAGAAACACACACTTTCCATCTCCTGCATGGGTATTAAATGATGGAGTTTATCCACGCCTTGTTGCTGAGCTGCCAGATGCATGTGTTGGCGACTCCCTATTGAGTATCACTTCACAGATGGCAAACGGCAGAGGTTCAAGTGCTGAAAAGCCAATTGTGATTTGTAATAGAGGTCAATTTTTAAGTATTAGCGGTAATAACTTCTACAAGCTTGGAACAGATCTAAATGTGGGGCCACTTACTCAAAACCAGACGTTAACTCTGGATGGTGAGCTTAATGGCGATCACAGACGACTACTAAATATTAGCTTAGCTGGCTCAGGGGCCGGTGACATTGGTTTATTCGAAAGAATTAATTCGACTGGTGCTGTAAAGAAGTTATGGATAGAAGGCTCGGTCCAGGGTTCTACTTCTCAGGATAGAACAGGTCTTTTAGCTGGAAAGAATTTAGGCACAATAGAAGACGTTGTGGTTGAGGGATCAATCTTTGTTCCTTTTACTACCGAAACACCTTCAACATTTCATTCTGTTGGTCTAGTTGCTGGCTTTAACTCTGGAACAATAAAAGAAGCTCAGGCCTTTGGTGTTTTGAGTTCTAAGTTAGGAGTGGGTGGCCTTGTTGGGAATAATCTAGGTGAGATTAAGTTAAGTCAGGCACGTACTGAAATTCGCTCAGTAGGTGATGTCGCTAGTGAGCTAGGCGGACTTGTTGCAACAAATTCCGGCACAATTGAGCAATGTTTGAGTGAATCAACTATAGATACTCTGGTTAATGGATCTGCTTCCGCTAGTCATTTTGGAGGCCTAGTGGCCATAAATCAAGCTGGTGGAGTTATAGAGAATTCATATGCTAGTGAGGATAGTAGGATAAGTGTTGCCACTTCTCCATATATTGGCGGCCTGGCTGGAGAGAACTTAGGAGCTATTACAAAAAGTTATTCTTTAACAAAGTCGTTTGTGAATGGCACTTTTCAGTCAATGCAAGGTGGCCTTGTCGGGGATAGCTCTGGAAGCGTTAGTGATAGTTTTTACTACTTTGAGCCCATTAGTGAAATTGGTACAGTATGGGAGCCTGATTGGTCTACTCCAAGTTGTACGGGGAGTACTTTCCAAGTAACTGTTAATAATTCAAATATTGATTACGGCTACTCCGGTTCAGAACTATTGGAGCTTAGGGGCTCAAGTAGTACTGAGTACATGCGAGTTGTCAGTGGAGTAAGCTTTGGCGGACCTGGTTTATTCTCACAATCTGTTGATGCTTGTGCGACTAATATGTCATTTAATGATATTGTTGCTTATGCCGAGGCTCCAGGTACTATAGGTGGAAGTAGAGTTACAAGTTATACCAATCTATTTGCCCAAGCAACTTATACCAATTGGGATATTGTTCTAGATAACGGTGGAACAAGCATGGATCCTAGACTTGTAGATTTTTATACTGCGGAAGTTAATGATCAAGAGCATGTGAATCCTCCTATTTGGACTCTAATGCCAGGAGAGCCTCCAAGGCTTCTACAGGTAAAGAATTAAATGAAGAAAACGCTTACCGTTTTGCTTGTTGAAGATGTAGACCCAGACTTTGAAGTTATTTCTAGTGTTTTACAAAGCGCTAATCATAGGGTTGTTAGAGCAAGTACAGGCCCCGAGGCCAGACTCAAAATTACTAACCAAGAATTCAATTTTATTATTATCAATATGGATATCAAGGGTGTCGGAGCCCTAGAGTTCGTTCAACAAGTTCGCGAGACTGAACAGCGTAAAAATGTAAAAGAGCGAATTCCTATCCTTGTCAATGGCAGCAATGCCGAGTCCTTTGAAGAAGACTTTTCTCAGATTGATAATATTCAATATTTAGCGCGTCCTTTTACGGCCTTAGAATTTAAAGAAAAAATGACGTCTTTTAGAAAGAAGGCCTCGATAAAAAAAGAGAACACGCGCTTGATCCCCAAAGGTGATTACCTAATTACTGAAGGGGGCGGAAAGAGCCAGGAGATGTACTGGGTTCTTAGCGGAAAGTTTATCATTACGAAACTTAATAAAGAGAACCAAAATGTTGTGATAGGTGAGGTTAATCAAGGTGAACTATTAGGGGAGCTTAGCTTCTTGGATAGCCTGCCAAGAAGTGCCTCTGTTAAAGCAAGTGAAGACTGTGAAGTCTTGGTTATACCGCACAGAAAATTTATGGATGTACTCGATAGTCAGCCAAGATGGTTTAGATCTCTTCTAACTACACTATCTCATAGGCTAAGAGATGCTGATCAAAGAATAGCCCAGAAATTTGTAACAACTGACGAAGATAAAAAAGACCTTTAATATAGCTCAATCTGTTCAAGCATTTTCATTAGTGCTAGTTGGCTGAAGACTAGCTTCATTTCTTCTCTATCTTTTGCAGGAAGGTGATGCAGATCTCCCGCACAGTCTCTTTCTGAAGAGTACCCAACACCAATTGTACCAACAGGTTTGTGTTTACTTCCACCTCCTGGACCTGCGACTCCAGTTGTAGTTACAACTAAGTCTGCACTTAGTGCTTTTCGTGCACCTTGGGCCATCTCCCATGCTGTTTCACTTGATACTGCTCCATACTTTTCAAGAGTGGACTTGTTAACATTTAAAACATTCTCTTTTACTTCATTGTGGTAGGCGACAACACTTCCCATAAACACAGCGGAGCTTCCAGCTACATCAGTAATTCTAGATGCACAAAGCCCTCCAGTGCATGATTCAGCAAAGCCAATTCTGATATTCTTCTCGATTGCTCTTTGAACAATAACTTGCTCTATAGTCTCTTTTCCAATGTGCCAGATGTTCTCTTTCAATGGAGAGTTCTGAGCATATTCACGAACCTTTTGTTCTTTAACACTTAGCTGTGAAAGATCATCCGCCTGGATCTTTACTCCAATATCCACCCCCATAGGGTTTGGTAGTGAGCTGACTTCTCCCAATTCTGAAAGATCATCCCAAAGAGTTGGAGCGATTGAATTGAAAATTAAAGACTCTGGCGCCTTCCATGTTTTTATAATGACATGCTTTCTATAGGTGGATGTTTCTTTGATATTATTTTTGGCCAGAGCAAGCACTTCTTCAGTGAACATTGTTTTAAATTCAGATGGAACTCCTGGAAGGGCGGCAATCATTTTCGAGTTATCTCTAAAGAACAACCCTGGAGCATAGCCAACTCTATTTAGAAGTGGTTCAAAACCTTCAGGCACTTTTGAGTATTCTAGTCTTGGATCATACTCTCTTTTGGACTTTTTATAGTTTTCTAGAGCGCAATGCATGGCCTTGTCGCACTCGATTATAGGCCTTTTGAAGAACTCTGAGATCATATCTTTTGTAAGATCGTCTTTGGTAGGACCAAGGCCCCCTGAAGTTATTACAAGGTCGGCCTCGTTCCATGCCTGATTCAGGGAGCTAAAAAGAGCTTCTTTTTCATCAGGAATTATATGATTCTTCGTGAAATCAATATGATGCTCGTGGCAAAAACCTGCTAACCAGTAGGCGTTTCGATCCTGGACCTTGCCGTTTAAGAGTTCGTTTCCAATTGTAATGAGTTGTATTTTCATGTTGCTTCCCAGTCTTTGGGGTATTATAAGTACTTCATTATGCCAAAGACAATTCAATTTAAGCTTGATTTCGACCAAGACCTTGAAGGTTATTTTAAGACTAAATTTCCTGAGTTCAAGGAATACCGTATTTTATCCAAAAGTTTGGATGCCCGTGGGGCACCGAGGGGTAAAAAACCAGTCTATCACTTCATTTTAGAGGCCATAAAGGACGGGGAGGCTTTTAGTAAGTTTACTGAGAGTGAATCCTCCATAACTCGTCCAGAAAAGCGACCAATATTTATTGGAGCTGGGCCTGCTGGTTTATTTGGAGCACTTCGCTTAGTTGAAAAAGGCGTTCCTTGTATCGTTATCGAGCGAGGAGAAGAGGCCCATAAGCGTATGTTGGCCATTTCCAAGTACTGGCGAAGAGGTGAGCTAGACACTGAGTCTAACGTCTGCTTTGGAGAAGGCGGAGCTGGGCTATTTAGTGATGGTAAGCTAATCACTCGTGTGAAGTCTCCACTTGTAAAATATGTAATGCAGAAATTTGTAGATTTTGGCGCTCCACCGGAGACGGCCTATATTTCAAATCCCCATCTAGGCTCAAATAAGATTAGAGCTCTTATTGGAAAAATAAGCAGCTATCTCAAAGATAATGGTTGTGAGTTTTATTACAACACACGTGTGGATGAGCTCATATACGATGAGGGTAAAGTCGTAGGTGTAAAGCTATCAAATGGAGAAGAGCTCTTCTCTGATCACGTGATCCTTGCTGCAGGCCATAGCGCAAAAGAGCTATACCACCACTTAAATGAAAATCAGGTGGCACTTTCACAGAAGGACTTTGCTGTTGGGGTAAGAATTGAACACCCTAGAAGCTTAATCGATTCAATACAGCATGGCAGATTCGCATCTGAGCTAGAGGCCGCTAGATATAAACTTACTCATCATGAAAAAAGCACTGAGAAGGGAACTTATAGTTTTTGTATGTGTCCTGGTGGATACGTTCTTTCTTCAGGAACTGATGAAGGTGCTATTGTCATCAATGGTATGAGTAACTTTGCTAGAAACTCCCCATGGTCAAACTCCGCGCTTGTTGTAAGTGTCAAGGCCGGACGTGACTTTCCAGCGGGTAATCCTTTATCTGGTTTGGAATTCCAAGAGTCCATTGAGAAAAAGGCGTATGCAGTATCTAAGGAACTGGCAAGTGGTAGAGAACTTCCTGCAATGACTGTTTCTGAATTTTTAAATGGTAAACTCAATAATAAAGAGCTTCCTAAGACATCTTGTCCTTCAAAGCTTGTGAAGGCAGATATTAGAAAAATCTTTCCTAAATTTATAAGCGAACACCTTAGAGATGCTTTAAAAGAGTTTAATAGAAAGATGAAAGGCTACTCTGGCGAGGAGGCCGTTCTCATTGCTCCTGAAACTCGCACATCTGCACCTATAACAATCCTAAGAGATAAAAAGAGTCTTGAGTCCACTTCTCATAAAGGACTCTATCCATGTGGAGAAGGTGCTGGGTATGCTGGAGGCATTACTTCAGCTGCGGTAGATGGTATTAAAGTTGCAGATTCTATTCTAGAGGGGTGATGGTCATTGCCGGAAAAAAAGGCATATCATCACTCGCATTCCCAAGATAAGGTGACTTAAATATAAGTGATCTTTGAGTTTTTCATTTTTTAAAATTCTTAATGGCCAATTGTGTTAGAATAAACCATTCCAAATTAAATTTTTATAAAACCAATCCCACAACATTAAAATTCCCTTTCTAAGCATTTTCAGGAGGCGTCATGGTTGAGCTATATGTTGGCAAACCTATCGAGCAAATACAGGCACAGAGGTATGAACAGGCCTTGTTTCATGGCATGTCCTTGATTGAGAAAAGAAACTACTCGCTTGTGGTTCTAAATCTCTCTGAGCTTTGTTTAGAACAGGATGAGATAGAGAGAATTTTTTTATTACTCGCAAAGAAGAGTACACCTGCACTGATAATTTCAAGTGACGGGCGAATGACTGAATATGACAAGCTAGAGTATGTTGAGGTGATTGGAGAGGATTTAATTGATGAACTCTTTGATGATTCAATTGCTAAGCTTAAAAAACTTACGGCCATCGATAAGCAGATTACCAACTTATCAAAGCAAAGACGAACACTGCCGTTTTATGTATTAAGCGCTTTTCTACTACTAGAGCCAATCATTAAAACAATTTATTTAAAAATACATACAAGTTTCTCATTTGAAACTGTCATGGGCATTGTTTTGAGTATTGAGTCTCCGGTTAAAGTTTTTGAATACTGGCTACTGTTTCCGCTGGCAGGCTTTGCTCTAGCGAGAACGGCCTGGTGGAGCTTGTTTGTTTTTCTGGGAACACATGTTTACTCATTATACGCTCACATCTTCTATGATGAGTTTAGTTGGCCTTATGTACAAAAGAGCCCTCATATAAGCTCAAACTTGCTCTTGTTTCTAAACACTGCACTGCTTTTATATTTTTTAATTCCTGAAAATAGAAAACCTTTTATACGTAAAACCAAAGAGATCTTTAGAGGTTCAGAGCGTCGAAGCCTTAATCAAATGGCCTGTATCAAAGTAGGTGAGCGTCAGTTTGATGCAGAGCTTAGAGATATCTCTGAAACGGGTGTGCTTATAACCTCTCTAGAAAGCCTTGAGTTAGACGAGTGTGTAGAAGTGCTGTTGGACACACCTAGTGGTTATAGGTGGATCAACGCGGTCGTTGTGCGAAGTGTTGGATCTGATGGAAGGTTTAAGTCATTTGGACTTAGATTTAGCTTCAAAAAAAGATCTCAGAGAAAATCAGTTCGAAGCATAATAAGGGAAATTGAAGCTGCTTAGCATGAAGAATTAGGTGCCAAAAAGCCAATTAAATCGGTAATTAGGCCATAACTACTGCTAATTGCGTGGAAAATTCCTTATATACAATCAACATCTATTCAGCCATAATGCCGGTGATCAAAACATGTCTGGAGAACTATCAAAAATGAAACTTAAGAACATTGCTATTGTGGCGCACGTCGACCACGGAAAAACCACTCTGGTGGACGAACTATTAAAACAATCTGGCCTTTTTGCTGACCATGAAAGTGTATCCGAAAGAGTTATGGACTCTGGTGAGCTTGAAAAAGAAAGAGGAATCACGATTACCGCCAAGAACTGTGCATTCAAATGGCAAGATTACAAAGTTAACCTTTTGGATACTCCAGGTCACGCCGACTTCGGTGGAGAAGTAGAGAGATCCCTGATGATGGTTGATGGGGTTGTACTTCTTGTTGACGCAGCTGAAGGCCCACTTCCTCAAACTCGTTTCGTACTTCAAAAAGCGATTGAGAGAGGGATTAAAATTGCGGTTATGATCAATAAGATCGATAGACCTGACCAAAGGTTTGAAGAAGTTCAAACTGAAATCGAAGACTTGATGCTTGAGATTGTTGATCTTGCTGGTATCGAAGACTTTGATCTTGATATTCCTTTCTTCTTCGGCTCTGGACGTGATGGTTATGCATCAACTGATCCTGAAGCTCGTGATGGAGATCTTAAACCACTACTAGACTTTTTTGTTGGTGACTTCTTTCCATTGGCTCAATTGGATAAAACAGCAAACCTTCAGCTTCTAGTAACAAATCTAAGTTACTCAAAATATCTTGGTACACTAATGATTGGTAGAATCCACTCAGGTGTAATGATTGAGAACAAGCCATATATGTGGATCAACCAATCCGGAAAGCCTAAGCAAGTTAAGATTGGTAAAATCCAAATCTTCGACGGCCTTGGTTTTGCTGATGTTCCTCAAGCGGAAGCTGGAGAGATCGTTATCCTTTCTGGTGTTGAAGACGCATTTATTGGTGACACTATTACTTCAATGGATAAGCCTGAGGCCCTTCCAAGAATTGAGATTGATCCACCAACAGTAAGTGTACGTGTTTCAGTTTCTACTTCACCACTATCTGGACAAGAAGGTGAATACCTTACTTCTAGAAAGCTTGAAGAATTCCTTCAAGAAGCAATTAGAAAAAACGTTTCTCTTAAATATGAAGCAACTGATGATCCAAAAGTTTTCATTTTGAAAGCAAGAGGCGAGCTTCAAGTTGCAATCGTTTTTGAAGAAATCCGAAGAGCTGGTTATGAGCTTATGATTTCAAGACCAGAAGTTCTTTTCCAAGAGGACGAGAATGGTAAAAAATTAGAGCCATACGAGAACGTAGTATTTGACGTACCAACTGAATCTACTGGTGCTGTAACAGAAGCTATGGGTACTAGAAAAGGTATCATGACAACTATGGCACCTATTGGTGAATCTAGAACTAGAATTGAATTCAAAGTTCCATCACGTGGTCTAATTGGATATAGATCCAAGTTTTTGACTGACACTAGAGGTGAAGGTCTTATGAGTTCATACTTTGCTGGTTACGGTGACTATGCTGGTAAAATGCTTGCTAGACAAAATGGTGCACTTATTTCTGATAGAGCAGGTAAAACTACTGCTTACGCTCTTTTCAACCTTCTTTCTTCTGGAAGACAATATGTTAAAGTTGGAGAGAAAGTTTATGAAGGTATGGTAATTGGTGAGCACACTAGACCAAATGATCTAAACATCAACTGCGTAAGAGAAAAACACCTTACTTCAGTAAGAACTGCTGGTAAGGATGAGAACTTGATCCTTCCTCCAATTCCACCAAGAACTCTTGAATGGGCACTTGATTGGATTGATGATGATGAGTGGGTTGAAGTTACTCCTGAGACCATCAGAATCAGAAAGAAAGAACTTGCTTCTAATAAGAGATCTGTAGTTCGTTAATTTAAAACATACATTGTTTTTATATGGCCTTCCTTTTGGAAGGCCTTTTTTTTAGTTAAAAAGCTACTCAAATAATCCGATCAACAATATATAGTTGGAGGGATACATTGAGCCGTAAAAAATACCTAATTAATAAGCCATTTCAATTAACGATTATTGGCTACTTTCTTGCCCTTTCACTCGCTGCATTTACTGGGCTTTACGCTGCACTAACTTACTACCTTATAGGTCTTGAAAAAGATGCGGTTGCCAGGGGACTTCCTGAGTCTCATGTCTTTTTTGGATTTATGGCCGAGCAGCGTGAATCATTGAATATGTACTTTCTCTACGGATCGTTGGCCGTGGTTGTTGTAGGAACTATTGTTGGTATTTATCTAAGCCACAAGGTCGCAGGACCTATTTATAGGCTTACAAAGTACTTGGATGAGAATTCAAAGAGTAAAGAGTGTGAGCTGATTACCTTTAGAAAAAGAGACTTCTTTCCAGAACTAAAGGCTGCACTAAATGGGTTTTTAACTAGATAGGTTTGTTAAAGACTTATCACCGCTTCTTTTCTTGGGCGGGCCTTAACACATTCCACTAGTTCATTAGTTGAAAATGGCTTTGGGAAATAGTGGTCAATCTTCACGCTTGCAAGGTCTTCTTTCATCATCTCAGAGTATGAGGATACACAGATTATCTTTATATTTGGAAATAGCTCTTTTGCTAGCTTTGAAAGCTCAATCCCGTTGAGTTTAGGCATCGCTATATCTGTAATAAGGCAAGAATATCTTCCTGTAGAAATTAATTCTAAAGCCTTCTCCGAATCAGAACATGCCTGTGCAGGAATGTCGTTCAACCAAAGGATCTCCTGAATAAAATCGCCAATATCATTTTCATCATCTACAACAAGAACCATAGTTACTCCTAGTTTGTTCTTTATCGTGACTTCTTAAGAAAACTTAATTTTTTAAACGTGTTTATTACACTTTGACGTATTTCTAGGTATTTAGGTGGATTTAGGAGCGCAGGAGGAATTGTAAGACGCACCTAGAATGGTGCGCCTTGATGAATTATTTGTTGTCGGTAAATACGTTGAAGATGTCTAGTGGAACTGGAAAGATCACTGTGGATTTTCCTGAACCCGAAGAAACATCTCTCATCGTGTCTAGGTAACGAAGTGTAAGCGCATCTTTTTGAGTTGCCAGAACTTCAGCTGCTTCAGCAAGCTTTTTAGCTGCTTGAAATTCACCTTCAGCACCAATGATCTTTGCTCTTTTATCTCTTTCTGCTTGAGCTTGCTTGGCCATCGCACGTTGCATCTCTTCAGGTAGGTCAATTGCTTTCAATTCAACATTTGTTACCTTTACACCCCATGGCTCTGTTAGCTCATCCAAAATAATTTGAAGACGATCATTAATTTCTTCACGGCTTGAAAGTAGATCATCAAGCTCGTACTGGCCTGCTACTGAACGAAGTGTTGTTTGAGAAATTTGAGCAGTAGCATGATAGTAGTTCTCTACTTGAATGACTGCTTTCTCTGGATTGTTGACTCTAAAATAAACAACACCATTTAACTTCATAGAAACGTTATCTTTA
>JAGSHJ010000125.1 GCA_023954595.1 Bacteriovoracaceae bacterium
ACGATCCATCTTGGTAATGGTGATACTAAAAATGGTGTTTATGTTGAGTACTTCTACGGTACGAGGACCAATGATATTCTAAATATTACAAGTATGGAGGCGTTTGTTCTCTCTACTGAGCTACCGGTAATTGCAAATCCTGTCACGGTCGAGCAAAACGGAAACCTTGTTGGACGTCTTGGTAGAGTTGGGACCACAAATGTTTCCCAGGTAAAGGTGTCAAACTCTCACTATGTAAGAAATGAGATCACTGGGTACACTTACAGAACAGTAATTCAATCTCGTGGACAAGAAAGAACATTCTAATAATTTAAATCTTAGGGCCTATAATATTAGGCCCTTAACCTTTCTTTAGACAAACCTGTCTGTTTTTGTACGGCCTTTTATAATTTTCCATAACTTGAAAATACCTACATCTGTTATAATCTATATTTAGATTTAACAGGGGGAATTATGGCCAAATACAAATCTGATCAAAGAGATATTTTATTTAACCTTCTTGATGTTCTTAATGTTACTCAATATGAACAATATGGAATGGATGAGAGTTCTATAAAAGAGATCGTCACTGAGTACGATAAATTTGTAGAGAATGAGATCTTTCCTACAAGAGAGCCTTCAGATGTTGAAGGTGTAAGACTTGAAGCTGATGGAGTGAAAGTTCCAGAGAGTCTTAAAAAGGTAAATAAAGGATTCTATGAGATGGGTTGGTATGCTCTTGGTCAACCTGAAAAGTGGGGAGGGGCTCCATGTCCTGAGGCACTATCTTCACTGTGTCTTTCACTATCAACTGCCGCAAATACCGCTTGGTCTATGTACCCTGGTTTATCCAAGGGAGCGATGAATGTTATTAGAATGGTCGGTAATGACTGGGCCAAAAATACTTTCATTCCACCAATGATCGATGGCCGTTGGGGCGGAACAATGAACCTTACTGAAGCTGGTGCGGGTTCTGACGTTGGTGCCTTAAAAACCACGGCCACTCCGGTTGAGGGAAAAGAGGGTGTTTATAAAATTAAAGGTTCTAAAATCTTTATCTCATCAGGGGACAGTGATCTTTATGAAAATATTGTTCACCTCGTTTTGGCCAGAACTCCTGGTGCACCTGAAGGAACTAAGGGGTTGTCATTATTTATTACTCCTAAATTTAAAGTCGCAGAAGACGGATCAGTCGGTGAATCCAATGATGTGTTCTGTTCAAAAGTTGAACACAAAATGGGTATCCATGGTTCAGCTACATGTGTTCTAAATTATGGTGACAATAATAATTGTGAAGGCCATCTCATCGGAAAAGAAGGTGAGGGGATTCAAAATATGTTCATTATGATGAACGAAGCAAGACTTGATTGTGGGATCCAAGGCGAGGCCCAAGCAAACCTTGCTTATATGATGACTGAGCAGTTTGTAAAAGAGAGAGTTCAATTTAAAACTGAAATCATTAACCACCCAGATGTCAGACGCATGATGCTTAAAATGCGTGCGATGTCCCGTGGTATGAGGGCACTAACTCTTTACACATCAGACCTATTTGATAAGGCCAAGACCGATAAAAAATATGAATCCTACATTGGTCTTCTAACTCCGATTTGTAAGTCTTTTTGTTCTGAAAAAGGATTTGAGGTAGCTGTTGAGGCCGTGCAATGTCACGGGGGATATGGTTATTGTCATGAGTATGGAGTAGAGCAGTTTGTAAGAGATACTAAAATTGCAACTCTGTATGAAGGAACTAATGGTATTCAAGCATTAGACTTTGTTATGAGAAAGATCTTAAAAGACGGAGGGAAAGCTCTTCGTTCTATCAGTGAAGATATTTTTAAAACTTCAAACAGCCTTGATGATGACTTCACTTTTGAAAGGGGAGTATTCACAAGAGTGTTAGGCCATGCTCAGGATGCAATGGGATACATAGGTAAGAAGGCCAAGAAGAACGAGATGAATCATGTTCTTCAAAACTGTAAAGACTTCTTGGACATGGCAAGTCATATTGTTGTGGCATGGAGACTAATGGAGTCGGCCATGATTGCACGCGATAAACTTGAATCAGCTCCAAGTGAGAGTGAGAAAGCATTTTTACAGACTAAAATAGACGACTTTAAGATCTACTGTGCCCACTTTCTTCCGCAGGCAAGTGCTCATGCCCGTACTATTACCGGTTTTGAAGACGATATCCTAACTTATCAAGTTTAAATAATTTTGGGCCTTGTCATGCAAGGCCCAAACAATTTGATCAAGTACTTAAAAAAATTCCAGCTTATCGCCACCCTAAAACTCTGTTAATATAATATTATATAAAAATTAAAATTAAGGTTTTACAGTGGAAAATTCAATTTATGAGATAGCGAAAGAATTCTCTGCGCAATCTCATGGCAGCACCGACTTCTTTAAGGAGAGGTGTTTTGTACGAGGCTCTAATGATGAAGAATTTGTTCCTTTAGCTTACCTATTAAAGAAGCTGGACAATGTTGAATCGAAAAGAGACTTGTGCTCCATGGGCTTTGTTAGCAGCTCCCTAGACTTTCTTGAACTCAAAGCATTTGAGGGTTGGTGGCAAAACCAATTTAACAAGAAGCTCTTACAAAAAGACAAAAAAGACATCACCATCATCCATCTTCCAGATACTAAGAAGATTTTTGATGCTGTTGAGATCGTTAACCAAGTTTATCAAATCCTAAAGGATCATAAGGTTTTGGTTAATGGCAAAAACCTGCCAATTCAACTTGGAGAGTGGTACTCAAAGTCTATTTTTGGCCTTAGACAAAAAAAGACATCTTCTCAAAGAGGATTTGATTTTTTTACAGAAGATGAGAAAAAAGTCGAAGTCAAAATTCATTGGCAAAATACGACATCCCCAAAAGGTGTGAAGCTTAAAAAGTCGTTAGTGGAAATGAGTGATTATGTAATCATCATGTATGTCGCTAAAAACTTTATGATAAGAGATATTCTTTTGCTGGATTCTGATTTTGTTATTAGAAAATTTGGCGGGAAAGGACATACTCTTTTTCTAAAAGATCAAGATGTGTCTGGTTACTTCTTTTCAAAGTCGGACAAGCATTACGGCAAGATTGTAAATCAATCTGCACTATTGAAGTTTGCAAGCCCGAACTTTGCTATGAAGCTGGATGAAAAACTCTCTAAGAATCAGTAAAGATTATACCTAACAAGGCGACTTTCAAGGTTGCCGTTATGTATAATCATTCTTTCCGCGGTCTTTAACTGGATTTTTTTAATCATAGGAAAGTTCGCGGTAAGAATATATGCTTCACTGCCTTTGAATGAATTTTTTAACTTCTCTCCAAAGTCACGATATAGACTCTCAAGCTCTTCTTGCTTAAGTCTTTCTCCATATGGAGGGTTTGCTATCACTTTGCCTTTAAAGTCTTTTATTCCAAATACAGTAGCGTCTTCTCTAACAAGTTTTACAACATTGTAAAGGCCTGCAGTATCAAGGTTTGAACGGGCCGCTTTTAGAGACTTTTCGTCGATCTCACAAGCTACGTTTTGGGATTTACTACTCTCAAGGGCCTCAATTCCTTTAGACGCTTTATCCGCGACTTCTTTGAATAACTTTTTAGTATTCTCTACAAGGTATTTATCTTTTGCATAAAAGTTTTGATCAAGAAATGACCACTCTTTACTTTCATATTGATGATACTCACGGACCTTAATATAACTTGGAGGTATGTCGCCTTTGATCATAAGACCTTCAATAAGAATCGTTCCAGAGCCACACATTGGATTGTAAAAATCTTCATTCTTTTTTAATCCGGCCTTGAGTACCATTCCGGCCGCAAGGTTTTCACGAAGAGGTGCCTCAACCGACAATCTTCTATAGCCTCTAAATGATAAGGCCTTGCCACACATATCAAGTGCAACTGTAACTGTTTCTTTTTGAGAGTGACGATTGTTATTTGGCTCAATTCTTAGAAGAAGAGGAGCGTCAGGATACTCCTTGTCTACGTCAGGTCTATGGCCTGTGTCTTTTCTAAAGCAATCAACAATTGCATCTTTTGAAACCTGGCCAAGATACATAGCATTTTTAAATTTAGAACGTTTATTTCCGTCAGGAGATTTTCCCTGAAGTATTTGGATTTTGAAAGTTTGCTCAAGGTCGAATACGGCCTTCCACTTTATGTCTTTCATTTCATAATAAAGATCTTTTTCTGTCTTGATCTCAAAGCTGTATAGCTTTTTATAAACTCTAGAGGCCACACGGCTATATAGAATTGCTTTAATTGCAATCTCTGGAAAGCTTTCAAAATGAATTCCTCCAGTGGTTTCTTCTAATGACTTGGCGCCTAAGGACTCAAGTTCACTTTTAAGAAACGGCTCTAGGCCTGGGGGACATGAAGCAAAAAACTGATTTTTATATTTAATTAATGACATGAGATGGCTTTTAGCCTGTTTTTGTGCAAAAGGCCATATCTATTGAGGCAAATACACACCTTGAGGTAATGGCTGTTTACGATGAACGAATTGTTATCTATGATAGCTGGGATCATTTATTAACAAGGAGAGCTATTATGGCCGAAAATTATAAAGTAAAAGATATCAGCTTGGCTGATTGGGGTAGAAAAGAAATCCGTTTAGCGGAAGCTGAAATGCCAGGATTGATGGCGTTGAGAGAAGAGTATGGCAAAGAGCAGCCATTAAAAGGTGCTAGAATTGCTGGTTGTCTTCACATGACCATCCAAACAGCTGTTTTAATTGAAACACTTGTTGCTTTGGGTGCTGATGTTACTTGGTCTTCATGTAATATCTTCTCTACACAAGATCACGCTGCTGCTGCAATTGCTGCTGCTGGAATTCCTGTATTTGCTTGGAAAGGCATGAATGAAGAGGAATTTGACTGGTGTATCGAAAAAACACTTACTGCCTTCGAAGGTGGACAGTCACTTAACATGATCCTAGATGATGGTGGTGATTTGACTAACATGGTTCTTGATAGATTCCCTGAGCTTGCTAAAGACATCAAAGGTCTATCAGAAGAGACTACTACTGGTGTTCACAGACTATATGAAAGAGTAAAGAACGGTACTCTTACAATGCCAGCTATCAACGTAAACGACTCTGTAACTAAGTCTAAATTTGATAACAAATATGGATGTAAAGAGTCTTGTGTTGACGCTATCAGAAGAGCTACTGATGTAATGCTTGCTGGTAAAGTAGCTGTTGTTGGCGGTTACGGAGACGTTGGTAAAGGTTCTGCGGCTTCACTTCAAGGTGCTGGTGCTAGAGTAATCGTTACTGAAATTGATCCAATTTGTGCTCTTCAGGCAGCAATGGATGGATTTGAAGTTAAAAAGATGACTGATGCTGTTAAAGAAGCTGATATTATTGTTACTGCTACAGGAAACAAAGATATCTTGAGAGCTGAGCACTTTGAAAACATGAAAGACAAGGCAATCGTTTGTAACATTGGTCACTTTGACAATGAAATCGACGTTGCATGGTTGAACAACAATGCTCAAAAAGATGAGATCAAGCCACAGGTTGATCTATATAAACTATCTAATGGTAACGAGATCATTCTTCTTGCAGAAGGAAGACTTGTAAACCTTGGATGTGCAACTGGTCACCCGTCATTTGTTATGAGTAACTCATTCACTAACCAAACTCTTGCACAAATTGAGCTTTGGAAACATTCTGATAAATACGAAAACCAAGTTTACATGCTTCCTAAGCATTTGGACGAAAAGGTTGCTGCACTTCACCTGGCTAAGATCGGTGTTGTGTTGGACGAACTTACTCCTGAGCAAGCTGAGTACATCGGCGTTCAGAAAGAAGGTCCATTCAAGCCTGAGCATTACAGATACTAAGAAAAATAAGGCCCCAGCAATTGGGGCCTTTCTTTTCCCTAATACTTCATTCTTTTTTCATAGATTTCGGACACTTACTTCTCTTATCCAACTGCATAACTCAAGAATTTAATAATTATTCCGATTAGTTTGCATGAAGATTTTGACCCTATTAATTCTCTTCTTTTCAGGGATTACTTTTGCACAAGATCAGCTAGAGCTTGAGAAGAGTATTGCGAGGACTTTGCGCTCTAGACAAGCAAAGTATGGAATCAAGATCGTTAACTCCCAGTTCTTTGGCGTTGATAAAAAGAGCTATCTTCAAGCATTGAAAAAAATTGATTCAACCATCTCTGAACTCAATTATTTAAAGTCATTCAAAAAGGTGGATAAGTTCAATATTACAAGTGAATCAAAGCATCGCTTTTCAGATGGATGGGGAGTGGGGGTGTTTTATCTTCCGGCCAATTATTCAACAAAAAAACTCATTGAGATTTTCTCCTCAAGGCCAGAGCTTGAATCTAAATATTTAGATATTAATGAGGGGATCAATAGTAAGGTCGATAAAGTGATGGGCCAGTGGAAAAAGATCAACTCTTCTGCAAGAGATCTTTTGTGTGAATATGGGGACGACTTAAGACCTTGGGATGGTGGGCTCAATTTTTGGAACACAAGTTCTATGAGGTACAAGCTTGAGGCATCGGTTGGTAAGAGGGTTAAAGACATTCAATTTCTTACCACCGATCCTGACGACAACGGCTACTACTCTAAGCAGGCAATCGTGTCGCTTGAACATACAGGCCCGTTAAACTTATTGTTAATGGGCATCTTTGGATCACAGGGACTGGAGAGATTTAGTATTCAGTTAAATAAAAATGAGGGTGGTCTTAGTTCTAAAAAAACTCTTTTTGGAAGCTGGTACGACTTGGATTGTGGATTTAGAGGGGCCAAAACCTTTCATTACGATAAAGGCAAGCTCTCCTTTAGAAGGTGGTATGGCCCAGAGGTAAAGCTCGAAAGAAAGATCTTTGCTGATAGGGATGTACTACCATTACAAAAAATTTATAAGAGCTCTCGCGAGTTAAAAATTGCAAAACAAGTTAGTTCTAGAAAAGACCGAGTTGTAATTGGCATTCTAGATGGAGGTGTGGATTACAATCACCCCAAGCTTGCTTATAAAATTCACAATCGTGTTTATGATGAAGCTGAGCATGTGAAACAGGTTCATGACCAGGAGCTTGCATTAGGTAGGGCACAGAAGCTTGAAAAAGAGCTCACTTCCTTGAGTGGATTTTCTAAATGGTTGAGACAGAGAGAGTTAAAGCATCAAATATTTCTTGAGAAAGTAAAGGCCAGAGAGCTTGCTCATGGCTGGGATTTTCAAGATGAAGATGGAAGGCCCTATGACTATGAAGACTTAGGTGAGAACCCTGATGAGAGCTTTGTCCATGGTACCCATGTTGCGGGTGTTGCAACAAGGGGCACTGACGATGTTTCCATTCTTCCAATACGTTGTTCTTATTATGATAAAGAAACATATCTTCAAGCGATTGATTTGGCCTATGAGAAGGGAGCTCGAATCATGAATGTGAGTCGAGGAAACGTTGCAAGCTATAACTGGGAACACTTAAAGAAGGCGATGCTGTCAAGGCCTGATATGCTTTTTGTGGTTGCTGCCGGAAATCACGGCCAGAGCTTGGATGTGGTTCCGATTTATCCCGCAGCATATGCACTACCAAATATGTTGGTTGTTACATCTGTAAATGAACAAAATCAGCTCTCCGACTTCTCAGGCTGGAGTGATAGCGTTGTAGACATTGCTGCACAAGGTGAGGATATATTGTCGGCAATGCCGGAGAATAAATACGAAAAACTAAGTGGCACGTCTATGGCAACACCACAGGTCACGAGAGTTGCTGCCAAAATTAAATTTATTAATCCGCAGCTTGGACCTATGCAGATAAAAAATATCATTTTAGAAACCGCAACCCCTGTTGAGTCTCTCAAAGGAAAGGTAAGAACTAGTGGTGTTTTAAATGAGCACAAGGCCCTAGAGATGGCCATAGACACTCTTTGATTAGGCCTATATTGCATAAGTGTTGAATTACGCGCTATGAGACTGTTCTAAACTCAAAATCCTAGGTATGTTAGATAAAAAAGGAACTACTATGGAAAAAATTATATTGGCCAGCGATCATGCTGCATTCGAACAAAAAGAAAAACTTAAACAAATTCTAGAGAAAACTTATGAGGTTGTAGATCTTGGCACCAACTCTGAAGAGAGTGTTCACTATCCTCTTTTTGGACAGTTGATTGCCAATAAAGTTTTAGAAAGCAGCGGCAGAGGTATTGCTCTATGTGGCTCAGGAATTGGAATATCAATTCAGGTCAATAGATTCAAAGGTGTAAGGGGAGCTCTTTGTCGTGATGAAGAAGATGCTAAGATGTCTCGTTTGCATAATGACTCTAATATCTTATGCCTAGGTGGAAGAAAAAATACTATGGAAGAGATTGAAAAAATCGTGGATGTCTGGCTTAACACAGAATTTGAAGGCGGAAGACATCAAACAAGAATAGATATGATGGATAAGTAATGAAAGT
>JAGSHJ010000075.1 GCA_023954595.1 Bacteriovoracaceae bacterium
AAATACCTAGTTACATCTCGAACCTAGAAGTCAAGCTCACTTGCGGCGAAGGTAGTGCTCGGGTGACTGAGTGTCAGAATAGCAAGACGCACCCATTATTTTTATAAAAGCCCACTTTTTAAGTGGGCTTTTTTTTTGTCTTTTTTGAAACTGTCTTTTTAACTTCCCAATACGCAACGTATTTTCTTTGCCTTTCAATGTTGAAAAAACTAAAATATTTACAATGATTAATAAAATACTACGTGCTAACTTATGGATATTATTTGCTCTTGCCTTCTTAAATGGAGTTTACTACTGCTTTAGTAAGAGTTTTCCAGATCATTCTCTTGTAATATCAAGCTCTGATAATGATGTTTCTTATATTAGCTATTACTTTACTTCTTTGTTCAGTGTTAGCTCTTACTATGTTGGTGCTTGGATTATTGCACCGTTTGTTACCTATTTTTTCATTTATTTCACACTGTTAAACAAACGAGAAAAAGAATTTGACCTTTTTCTCCCATTCCTTTTATGTGGGTTTTTCTTTTCAAATAGTTACATGTTCTTTCCCGAGTTTATCGGGCAAGGTCTTCTTTATAGAACTAATAATGTTCTAGATACATATATTGTATTTGGTATGAGTTTAATCTTTGGCTTCTTTGTAGCGCTAATTACTATGCGCGGAGCTTTTTGGGATACACTTAAAACAATTCAGGCCCAACTAAGTGAATTTGGGCGCAATTGTGCTCGTCTCGCGCATGGCCTTTATAACAGGGCTAGTGAAGTTGTGAATAATCTTCTTGGAAAAGCCCAATCTGGAAAAGTTAAATTAGGTGCTATTAAGCTGTTAAAGGAAGGGCTTAGTAGAGGAAAAGATAAAGACATTAAAAGTGTGTCTTATCAAAGAGAGGCTAATCAACCTATTTCAAAAACAAGCTATACTCCACCTGGGACTGAAAAAGTTGAGCCCACAAAACCTGAGGCTAGTGTAATTTCTAAGTTAGGCCAGATTGTTAAACCATCAGAGAAGAAAGACTCTGTTGATACTGTTGGTACAGCGACTCAAAACCAAAAAGTTAAGCAACCAGAAAGCAACACGAATAAAGAGGGTGTAACAGAGTTACAAAGTGCACCTAAAGCAAGCAATACTGGTGGTGGTCAGGAAACTTTCTTCCAAAGTGAAGAGCTAATTGACTGCATTAGTGACAAAACTAATCATGAGCGTGTCCAAGGCCCAGATAAAGATTACTTTGATACTATTTGTAACACAATTGAAAGTAAGCTTAATGAGTTTAATGTAAAGGGCCAGATTATAAATATTCTTAAAGGCCCCGTTGTTGATACTTTTGAATTAGACTTGGGGGAGGGGATTAAAGCCTCTAAAGTTAAAGGCCTTGAAGATGATATTGGCCTTGCATTAAATGGTGCTCCGATTAGGGTTGTTTACCCTCTTAAAGGACGCTCAACAATCGGAATTGAGGTTCCTAGAAACCCTAGAGAATTTATTTACTTGGATGAACTTCTACAAAATCAAATTTTTAATGAATCGAATAATAGACTTCCAATTGCAATGGGTAAAGATGCGTTTGGCGAGGTTGCCGTTGTAGATCTAGCTGGAATGCCACACATGCTAGTTGCTGGTGCAACCGGGGCCGGTAAATCTGTATTCATTAATACGCTGTTGGTATCTCTTATAATTAAAAAGAGCCCGAAAGAGTTGAAGTTGGTACTCATAGATCCAAAACAACTTGAATTAGCGCTATTTTCTACATTGCCACACTTAATGTTACCCGTCATTACTGAGGCCAAGTCTGCAGCAGTCTCCTTATTGTGGGCCGTAGAGGAAATGGAGAGAAGATACACCATTTTAAAAGAAATGGGTGTTAAGAATATTGAAGGATTTAATAAGAAGGTTAAAGCGGCCGGTCCATCAGTCTTATGGAAAATTAGCCAATATTATGAGAACTGCGATGAGGACGGCTATGAGTTGCCTTATATCGTAATTGTTATTGACGAGTTTGCAGACCTTATTCTCACCAAATCAGGCAAAGATATTGAAATTAATGTAAATAGGTTAGCCGCCAAAGCAAGAGCTGCAGGCATTCACCTTGTTCTTGCAACACAAAGACCGAGTACGGATGTAATTACCGGTGTAATTAAAGCAAACTTCCCTACACGAGTAGCATTTAGAGTTACAACTGGACATGATTCAAAAACGATCTTGGATCAGTACGGTGCACAAAAACTCCTTGGTAAAGGGGACATGCTATATAAGCATGGTGTTGAGCTTCTAAGACTACATGGCTCATTTGTGGATGAGGGGGAAATCGAAGTATTAGTTGAGAAACTGTCCGAAATTCCAAGTGAGTTTAATGAGGAAGCAATTAAGTTCTTGGAAACTGGCGGAGAAGAAGAAGATTCTGAAGCAAATGGTGAAGTTTCTGCTGGCGGAACTTATGTCTCAGGTACATCTGACGACCCTGTTTATCAGGAAGCATTGCAGGTCGTCATGGAGTCGGGGCAAGCATCAGCTTCTATGTTACAAAGAAGACTTAGAGTTGGATATAATAGGGCCGCAAACATCATTGATGAATTAGAGAGAAATGGAATTGTAGGTCCTGCTCAAGGCTCCAAACCTAGGAAAGTCATGGCAAGGCCCGATTAATTCCCACTTGCCATATATGACCTATATGTGGTAGTTTTCACTAACTTTTTAACAATATAATCGCTTGATTTGGATGGTCCACAAAGTGGCTACAAGCGATGCGATTAAACCAACCAGGAGACATTCAATGGCAAAGAGTTTAGAACTCAAAAACCTTCTAGAAGCCGGAGCTCACTTCGGTCACCAGACTCACAAGTGGAACCCAAAAATGAAGCCGTACGTATATGGCGAAAGAAACGGGATCTACATTATCGATCTACAAAAAACTGTTCCAATGGCACAAAAAGCTTATGACTTTATCAAAAAGACATCTCAGTCTGGAAAGTCTGTTTTATTTGTTGGTACAAAAAGACAAGCATCTGAAACTGTAAGAAAGTCTGCTGAAAACTGTGGTGCTTTCCATGTTACTAACCGTTGGTTAGGCGGAATGCTTACAAACTACAAAACAATCGCTCAATCAATTGATAAACTTAGAAAAGTTGAAAAAATGAAAGAGACTGGCGATTACAAGCTTCTTACTAAAAAAGAGCAATCAAAAGTAGAAAAAGAAGTTACTAAGCTTGAGAGAAACTTAGGTGGAATCAAGAATATGAGAAAGCTTCCAGGAGCTGTATTTATTGTTGATCCAAATAACGAAAGAATTGCAGTAAAAGAAGCAAACAACCTAGGTATCCCTGTTGTTGCTATAACTGATACAAACTGTGACCCTGAAGGTGTTGATTTTATCGTTCCAGGTAATGATGATGCGATTAAGTCAATCACACTTTTCCTTGATTACTTTTCTAGTGCAGTTACTGAAGGTAGTAAAGGTGTTAAGAGGGAAACAACTGGCGAGGCCGCAAAAGACGTTGATCTTGAGAAAGAAATTCTTGAAAAATACGAGAAAGACGTTGAGCTTAAAATGGCTGAGCAAGAAGGCGAAGAGTAATTAATAACTTTTTTTAAATAAGGATAAAATTATGTCAGCTTTTTCAGCTAAAGAAGTAAAAGAACTAAGAGAAAAAACAGGCGCTGGGATGATGGATTGCAAGAAAGCACTTTCTGAATCTAATGGCGATATGGAAGCAGCAGTAGACTTTTTGAGAAAAAAAGGTCTAGCAGCTGCTGCAAAGAAAGCAAGTAGAGTTGCAGCTGAGGGCCTTGTAGGTGCAGCTGTAGAAGGTAACGTTGGTGTTTTGGTTGAGATCAACTGTGAGACTGATTTTGTTGCTAAAAATGCAGATTTCCAAAACTTTGTTAAAGAAGTTTCAAACCACCTTCTTTCAAGCAATGCTAAAGACGCAGAAGCTTTAAAGTCTGAGACAATGGGATCTAAGACAGTTCAAGAAGCTGTTCAAGAGCTTACCCTAAAGATTGGTGAAAAAATCGACGTTAGAAGATTTGCTAAAACTACTCTTGAGGGCGAAGGTAAAATTGGTCACTATGTACACGGTGGAAAAATCGGTGTTCTAGTTCCTGTTTCTACTGAGTCTGCGGATGCTGTTAAAACTCCAGAGTTTGAAGAGCTAGTTAATGATCTTTGTTTGCACGTAGCAGCTGCAGATCCAAAGTTCATGACTGCTGACGAGATTGATGAAGATTATAAGAACAGAGAAGCAGCTGTTTATGAAGCTCAACTTAAAGAGCAAGGTAAGCCTGAAAACATGATTCCAAATATCATTAAAGGAAAAATGAATAAGCTTGCATCTGAAGTTTGTCTGATGGATCAGAAGTTTGTTAAAAACCCTGACCTTTCTATCAGTAAACTTGTTAAAGAGTACGAAGGTAAGATTGGTTCTTCACTAGTGGTTAAAGGTTTTGAGAAAATCAACCTTGGTGCCGGTATTGAGAAGAAGCAAGATAATCTTGCCGACGAAGTTGCGAAACTAACTCAAGGTTAAGAAAGATAAGAGGGGGCTTTCAAAGGCCCCTTTTTTTTTGAAAGGAAGGTTTATGAAATATAGTCGCGTGCTTTTAAAATTATCAGGAGAAGCTCTTGCTGGTAATAGAGGTTTTGGAATCGATGGAGAACTTCTTGATAAGATAGCGACTGAGATTGCCGACCTTCATAAGCTCGGTGTAGAGATTGCTGTTGTTCTAGGTGGTGGAAATATTCATAGAGGTGTTGCTGGTGCAACCACAGGAATGGATAGATCAACATCTGACTACATGGGAATGATGGCCACAGTTATTAACTGTCTTGCTCTACAGGATAACCTTGAAAGAAAAGGTATTTATACTAGAGTTCTCTCTGCTATTGAGATGAAAGAAGTATCAGAGCCATACATTAGAAGAAGAGCTGTTAGACATTTAGAAAAGAAGAGAATCGTTATTTTTGCGGCCGGAACAGGTAATCCATACTTTACCACCGATACAACAGCTGCTCTTAGGGCCAATGAAATTTGTGCAGATGTC
Source organism: Bacteriovoracaceae bacterium (assembly GCA_023954595.1). Lineage (GTDB taxonomy): Bacteria > Bdellovibrionota > Bacteriovoracia > Bacteriovoracales > Bacteriovoracaceae > UBA845. Next base: position 5,039 of record JAGSHJ010000075.1, read on the forward strand.
ATAATGAAAGCAACAAAAGTTGATGGCATTTACGACAAAGATCCAATGAAGCATGATGATGCCGTAAAGTTTGACGAACTATCTTATATTGAAGTTCTCAATAGAGGACTGAAAGTTATGGATTCCACGTCGATTAGTCTTTGCATGGATAATGACATGGATATTATTGTTTTTGATATGTTCCAACCTGGTAATATTCAAAAGATTACAGGTGGTGAAAAAGTTGGAACGTTAGTTACAAGAAAAGATTAATTCAAGGAGTGCTAATATGATGGATCAAGTTAAGTCGGTTTTAGACGAACAAATGTCAAAAGCTATTAAATCTTTACAGCGTGAATTTACAAAAGTTAGAACTGGTAGAGCAAATGCCAATATTCTTGATGGCGTGTCTGTTGATTATTACGGTAGTCCAACTCCTGTGAAGCAACTTGGACAGGTCTCAACTCCAGAAGCAAGACTTCTACAAATACAGCCGTTTGATAAAACAATCCTAGGCGAAATTGAAAAATCGATCATAAACGCCAACTTAGGTGTTACTCCTTCAAACGATGGAAACTTCATTAGAATCCAATTTCCTGCTTTAACTGAAGAAAAAAGAAAAGACTTAGTTAAAGAAGTTAAGAAAATGGGTGAGGACGCAAAAATTGCTATCCGTAATGCCAGAAGAGATCAAAACGAAGTTGTAAAAAAAGCTGAAAAAAATAAAGAGATCTCAGAAGATGATCTTAAAAAGTTTCAAGACGAGATTCAAAAGGTCACTGATAAGTATGTTGGTGACGTTGATAAAACTGTTGAGGCTAAAGAAAAAGAGCTTTTGACAGTTTAACATGTCAGCTATTAATCACGTTGCTATTATCATGGACGGGAATGGACGATGGGCCAAAGAGCGTCGTCGTCCACGCTTTTGGGGGCATGTTAAAGGCTCCCAAATCGTCAGTGAGATTGTAAGCTCCGCGGTTGAACAAAACTTAAAGGCCTTAACTCTCTACGCTTTCTCTACCGAGAACTGGAGCCGTCCAAAAGACGAAATCAAGACTCTTTTCAAGTTGTTGGAGAAATTTCTTCAGCGAGAGCGTAAAAACATTCTTAAAAATAACGTTCAGTTTAAAATTATTGGGGATATCACCAACCTAGGTGAATCAACAAAAAAACTTATTTCCGAAATCGAGAAAGAGAGCTCGCATTGTAGTGGGCTCAAACTCAGTCTTGCTTTTAGTTATGGCGGACGCCGAGAAATTGTTGATGCAGTCAACTCTTTCTTAAAGAAAAATCCTAATCAAGATATTACTGAAGAAGACATCACAAATAGCCTTTATCGACCTGAGTGTGGGGATGTGGATTTACTCATTCGAACTGCAGGCGATCAACGAATTTCTAATTTCTTATTGTGGCAATGTAGCTATGCTGAACTTTTCTTTACTCAGACAAAATGGCCAGACTTTAACTCACAAGAGTTTGTAAAAATCTTAGATGAAACGAGATGCCGCGAGAGAAGATTTGGGACCGTTTCAAAAAATGCTAGCATGGACAAAGCTAAAACGCTGGCTGAAAAACAACGTGGAGCGATTTCTAATGGAGGCTAAGAGCATGTCAAACACCCAACTGAGAGTAATCTCGGCAATCGGACTTTTACTTATTTTGGTAGCTGCCTTTGTTTTAGGCCGTGAGGCATCGTTGATACTTATTGGTATTGTTGGTGTTCTCGTTTTGGATGAATTTGTTTGTAACTTTTTAGAGTTCTCAAGACGACACGTAAGCTATGTGATTGCACAAGTATCCTTTGTTTTGGGGTTTGCATATTTCAACTTTTTTGAAGTTGGTGATTTATTTTTTAAGTCCTTCAATAACGCTGGAATCGTTCTAGACGTCGTAATGCTTTTATTTTTATTTATGTCGAAAAGTGATTCAAAGGTTTTAAAGAGAAGCCTCAAGGGACTTACGTTTTTAATGGGAGTGCTATTTCTCATTCCTTTCTTAAACCTTACTGCCTTGGCCCACTTTGAGGCCTGGCGTGCCCTTTTCACTGGTCTGATAGTATTGAATTTTAGTGTTGATACAGGTGCTTGGTTTTTTGGGAGAATGTTTGGCAGCAAAAAGCTTTGGCCTTCAGTTAGTCCAAAGAAAACAGTTGAAGGTTTCTTAGGTGGAGTACTATGCTCAGTAATACTCTCTGGTATATTCTGGATGACTACTTTCAATACAATATCATTTCAACTAGTTGTGGCTTTTCTAATTATTGCCTGCTGTGCTCAGCTGGGAGATTTGGTACAATCTAAGATGAAAAGGCAGTTTAACATTAAGGATAGTTCCAATCTGATTCCAGGTCATGGTGGCATGTATGATCGGGTAGATAGTCTTCTTTTTGTTGCTCCGCTGTTCTTGTTTGTTATTAGAAACCTAAGGTAGTTTTATCATGTTAGAAAAAGTTCTCATTTTTATAATATTTCTAGGCCCATTAGTATTCTTTCATGAATTAGGTCACTTCTTTTTCGCTCGCCTATTTGGTGTAAGAGTAGAAGTTTTTTCAATTGGTTTTGGACCTAAATTATTAAAGTGGAAGAAGGGCACAACACAATATGCACTTTCACTTATACCACTTGGTGGTTACGTCAAAATGTTTGGAGATGATCCACTTTCAGCGGACGAGCTCAGTGATGAGGAAAAGAAAGTTGCCTTTACCCACAAAGGTAAGATGGCGAGGTTCTGGATTGTTTTTGGTGGGCCGCTTGCAAATTTTATCTTATCGTTCTTTATCTACCTATCCTTGGTGACTTTTGGTGAAAATGTTCCTCAGGCACGTTTTGGCCCCCTTAACTCTGAAACACCTTTTTATGAAATGGGCTTCAGAAGTGGTGACGCTCTAAAAAAGATAAATAACACAAATATAATGAGTTTCGATGACCTGAACTTGGTTGACTCTAATGTAGAGTCTGTAACCGTCGAGAGGGCAGGCGAAGAAACAACTCTAGCTGTTGATATGAAGGGCATGGAGTTTGTTCAAAAATTTGCTCAGGTTCAAGGTCAGCTTAAAGCACCTGTCGTGGCTGATTCATTGGGAGGGTTGTATTTTGTTTCAACATCATCCGATGGTCCACAGTACGATAGTTCACTAGATATGATTCTAAGTTCAAACCCCAACTCTGTTACTTTGTGGAAGATCGAAAGTGATCTTGAAAAGGTTGCAGCACTTGAGGAAATAGGATTTCAAAAAAACGCTTTTAAACAAGTCCAAGGAACTGATGTTAGAGAGGCCCTGGCAAGTGAAGGCTTCTACCCAAGTGATCTTTTAGTTAGTTCAATTGTAATGAATTCTCCTGCTGATAACGCTAAAATTCAAAAAGGCGATATCATTACTAGTATTAATGGTGTGCCTTTAACTGGCTTTAATGAACTAAGACAGAGGCTTCAAACCCTTGAGAAGGATCAAGTCGCTTCTGTTACTTTGCAAAGAGAGGGAAAGAGAGTTGATATCAGCTTAAAGCCTGAATTTCGTGAGGTTCAAGGTCAGCAAGTCATGACTATTGGAGTTTACAGTGGTGTGATTTTTATGCCTCTTAAGATGGTTGAAAGTAAAGCTGACGGTTTTGGCGAAGCAATCTCAAGTGCGTTCTATAGAACAAAAGAGGGAATAGAGAAGACTGTTTTAGGATTTAAAAAGCTAATTACAGCTGAGGTATCCTTAGACACTATCGGTGGACCTCTGGCTATTGGTCAAGTCGCTTCGGACTCTTTTAATATAAGCTTATCAATGTTTTTTAGATTGATGTCATTGATCTCAATAAACCTAGGTGTAATAAACTTATTCCCTATCCCAGTTCTGGATGGCGGTCATATTGTTTTCATATTTCTTGAGCTTATAAATAGAGGTCCTCTTTCTCGCAAGAAGATCATGATTGCTCAGCAGTTTGGAATGTCATTGCTGTTTATTTTAATCTTTGTGGCATTGTTTAACGATATCTCTAGAATATTCTAATGAGCTCTTTGTTTTTAGATACGTCTAACCAGATTACTTTTGGAATCCTCAATGATGATTATGAGTGGGTGGAGTATGAAGTTGTTAAAGAGCAAAAGGCCTCTAAAGTACTACACGCACTTATCCAGGATTGTTTAGATCGCCATGGATTGAATCTTAAAAGTATGGAGAGCATCTTCTACCTTTCAGGTCCAGGTTCATACACGGGCGTACGTGTAGCCCAAGGGTTTGCTGAAGTATTAATGTGGCAAAATGCCAATGTTTTCTCCTGTAGGCATTTTGATATTCCTAAAATCTTAGGTATTGAAAAAGGGATTTTCATCTCTAACGCCTTCAAGAAAGAAGCTTTTGTTTATACGTGGGATGGAGAGTCTAATAGTAAAAGGCTTGTCCCTGAGCTTGAAGTTGAAAAAGTTCTTAACGAAGGACACAGAAGCTTTACCTGCGAACCAGCTGCCTATCCATCTAGCGAATCTACATACGATTTGATTGAAAAATCACCTCAAAAGATCTTTCCCTATTTAAAGAAAAATTCTCTTAAAAGCGATGTTTTCTACTACAGGGCACTTGAAGACGAATTTGATAAGGCCAAAAAGTAACAAATAATGTGGTTTTTTATAAGCACTGAAGCTTTTGTTAAATTAATCCTTATAACCCTTGTGGTTTTAAATATTTTGCCTGTCCTATTCGGAAGTCTTTGGGTTGTCATATTAATTCTTTTCTTAGCGATGCGTAGAAAGTCTCGTCTGAGCTATAAAGATAACCTGTCTACCAACCCAGACCTTTTCTTTTCTCCAGTGAATGGAAAAGTTGTTTCTTACAATTCAGAAGAGAAAATGATGGAAATAAGTGTTTCAAGTCTCTCTAGCCTTGGCATCTACTTTCCTTGTCAAGCGGTTGTAGAGCAGCTGGATTCACCGCCCAATAGGGATAGTTTTACAATTGATTACAATCGCTATAATCTTGCGCTTCGAAGCTCTACAGATGAGAAGTTCTTCATTGAGGCATTAAGTTTCGCAGTGTCACCAAGGATATTCGTTGATCTTGGGGACAGGGGAAAAGCACTGGCATGTTTGGGATATCTTCCTTTTGGTGGAAAAGTTAAAGTAAGACTGCCGAGTAAAGCTAATATGTTAATCTCTGTGGGTGATAAATTGAAAGCGGGACAGACCGCAATTGCAGGTATTTAAGGATAACCACATGGCAGATAAAAGATTTGATAAGTTTGCATTTTTTCTACCTAATACATTTACAGCAATGAACATTGGGTGTGGGTTTATTGCGATCATGTTCTCTATTCAGGGAGAGTTTTATAAA
>JAGSHJ010000299.1 GCA_023954595.1 Bacteriovoracaceae bacterium
GAAACCCCCTTTACCACAAAGGAGAAGGATTATGATTAAGGTTACAGCACTTGCGTGCATGGTGATTTCTATGAACATTTTTGCCGGTGAGTGCAAAAAAGAAGATGCAAAGAAGGCAATCGAGCACGCCTGCAAGGTACTTCAGGACAAAGGAATAGATGCAGGGAAAAAGGAGCTTAGGAAATTTCGCTACTGCGAATCTAACTATGTCTGGTTGCAGGATGAGCAAGTAAATATGCTTATGCATCCAATAAAGAGACGACTCAGAGGAAGTCTAAAAGCCAACACAGACCAAAATGGTAAGGCGATCTTTGTAGAATTCGACAAGATGGCCAAGGCAAATCCAGACGGCGGATGGGTAGATTATGTTTGGCCGAAAGTCGGTGGTGAAACGCCGGAGCCAAAAATATCTTTTGTTAAAAAGTGCGTCGATGGTGCCATCGCAGGCTCGGGTATTTGGAAATAAAATTGAAAAGTAAGTGGAGATAAGAATGCTAGGAATATTAAAACGATTATCATTAAAGGTTAAGTTGCTGTTATTTAGCATCATGATCGCATTAGTGTCGATATCTGTAGTAGGCCTTATCTCCTATCAAAAATCCAAACAGGCCTTGGCAGAGCTATCGATCAGCCAACTAGAGTCTCAAGGCACCATGATGAAGAATAACCTAAAGGCATATTTGGACAGGAGTCGCAATTTTACGGCAAAGCTCTCCAGAGATCGCCTCGTAGAAGGGCTTTTCATTGCTTATGAGGGTAATTTTTTTGGTGCAGGGTTTGATCCTTCAGAAGATGTAGAACTATACAATGAACTATACAAAAGATTAGATCAGGTATACTTAGAGCGAAAGAATAAAATACTTACAGAGTTTGAAATTGAAGACTTCTTTTTGGTTTCACTAGACTCTCAGATTATTTTTTCCGCCAACAACACCAACTACCTACCCTACCTTGGTAAGAACCTAAACTTAGGTGTGTATAAAGACTCATTACTTCAAAAATGTTACTCGCAGGCTTTATCAGGTGCAGATGGAGAGACCCACTTTTCCGGTTTTTTCTACAACAAGGTTGCCGCAAGTACCGATGCTTTCTTATGTTCTAAAAAGGTTGCTGAATTTGATAACGGCAACGAGGGAATCACTAAAGGTGATCAACTAGGGGTTCTCATTGTTAAACTCGACACTAAAAAGATAAACTCTATAATGACCCAGCGAGTGGGTATGGGAGAAACTGGCCAGGCCTACATGGTTGGTTCTGACTTTAAGTTGAGATCAGACTTTTTTTTACAGGCCGATAAATACAACACTAAAAATAGCTTAAATTCAAACTTAAACGTTCAAACAACATCCATAGAAAAGGCTTTGGATGGCATAACGGGAAGCCAGTTCATTACAGATGTATTGGGTGAAGAGGTTATTAGCTTTCACACCCCTATTGAATTCATGGGAAATAAGTATGCCGTAATCGCTGAAAAGAGAGAAAGCGAAGTCTTTAGCGAGGTGACCCAAATGCTAATTTTTATAGCAATTTCAAGTTTGGTCTTGGGACTATTTGTTATCGCAATTGCTATGTACATTATCAATGTCATCATTAATCCAATCACAAAGGCCAATGAGCATTTAAAAGATATAGCGAGCTACCTCGATGAAGGCTCACAGGGACTAAAGGACAACTCTGGAAAACTAACAACAGGGGCTGAGAATCTAGCTGGTAGTTTACAAGAGACAACTGCCACAATGAATGAATTCACAGCAATGGTTGAACAGAATTTAAGTAACGTTCAAGAATCAACTCAATCATCTGTTGAAATGACCAAATCAGCAGAAGATGGAAAAGCACAAGTAAACCAAATGCTAAATGCTATGAACGATATATCCTTAAATAATGATTCTGTAGTGGATACAATGAATGACATAGTCGCTCAGATGACTGAATTCAAAGATGTGATAGATGAAATCGGTAAGAAAACAAATGTTATAAATGACATTGTATTTCAAACCAAGCTCTTATCCTTTAATGCCTCAGTAGAAGCAGCAAGAGCTGGAGAACAGGGCAAAGGCTTTGCCGTTGTTGCAGAAGAAGTTGGCAACCTTGCAACAGCATCTGGAAAATCAGCAACTGAAATCACGAATCTACTACAGGAAAACATTGAAAAGGTTCAGAGCATGGTAACTGACACCGTCAGAAAGGTTGACCAGATTAAAGAGACTGGAACGCAAAAAGTTCAACAAGGTAAACAAACTGCGGATCAATGTGAGAAAGCGCTAAGTGATATTGTTTCAAAGATAGAGATTCTTACAAGTAAAATTCATGAAATCGATGCGGCATCAAATGAACAGGCCAAAGGTATATCTGAAATAACTAATGCTATGACGTCACTTGATCAGGTAGCAAATCAGACGGCCGCAATAGCCGCAGAGAATAGCTCTTCATCAGGCGAGTTTTCACAAAAATCAACTCAGCTTAATCAGATCTTCATTCAACTTAATGAGCTCGTAAACGGACTCAGTGAAAAACTGGTTGCTCAAGAACAGCCAACAAATAAAACACCTCTAGCTCTTGCAAAGGGTAATAAATTAGAGGATGAAGATCGCTTTGTAGATTTTGATGTGGATGATGTTGCAAATGATTAATAAAAAGGCCTCCCTTATCAGGAGGCCATATGAAAATATCTAGAACTTTATACCGTAATCAACTTGAAGCTTTGAGTAGTCTTCAGCTTCTTTAGTTGGATCATATTTTTCATCTGCATTCACAGTATTGTTAAATAGCCCCATAGAAAGATAAGCATTATCAGTGGCCATATATTTTCCATATACAACTGTTCCGGAGTTGTCAGTTCTCTTTCCTGCAAAGTCACCATCTATAAAGCGTGCTTCTACAGCATTTAGCTCCACTGTACGTTGATTGATACCAACTTTCCATGAACCTTTCTTTTCTGTCTTACCGAGCTCAACTCCAACAATATTACCTTTGTTATCTTCATCGGCCTCACTGTTTGTAATTGCACTAGCAAAAACTTTTACTGGCACTCCAAGATCAAATGCAACTTCTAAATAAGTTTCAAGTATGTTCATCCCCTCACCAGTAAGTGTAGAGCCATCTCCATCAGCTGATGTGAAGCCTGCCGACTTGGCGTGGCGATAGTTATAGTTAGAAACACCAACGTTATATTTTACGCCGGACGCTTTTCCTTTATACCCAAGCTGAGATGAAGCGATTGTTACGTCATCATTACCTGTTTTATCTTCTTCAACCCAAAATGAGCCGAGATTTACGTAAGCACCACCATACTGATAACCAGCATGAATACCTTCAAAGTTTAAGTCACTGTCCCAAATCATCTGATTCTTTCCAGCTCTAACAAACATGTTCTTTATTCTTCCCATATTTAAGGTTAGATCACCGATTTTATGAGCTACATAGGCACGATCAAAGAAAACCGCTCCAGCAGCTCCATCTGAGTCTCCTAGAGTGTCATTTGTGGAAGTTGCACCACCAGCAGTAGCTAAGCGAAGGTTAATACTAGTTACTTCATCAACTTGATACTTAAGACCTGCACGCGCTCTAATTCTTTGACGATTTCTAGACTTGTCCGAAAAGTCATCTTTACTGTTCTCTAAACGGTAGCGAAAGTCTGCACTGGTTTCTACCTTGTCCCATACATTGGCAAAACTAACTGGAGCAGCAATTAAGAGCCCAAGAGACAACAATTTTTTCATAAGATCCCCTATTTTTAATTAAGCGATTAAATTCTATTAAGAAGAAGTTAATTTTTCCTAATAAAACTTATAACCGATAGCTTCAATGAAAAAAAGAACGGTAAGAAATGCTTAATTGTCTTTTGGGTTTATAATTCCCAAATATCCTAGATTTCATTTCATGTAAAAACAGACGGGCAGACTTACCCTATCAATGTGATTTCTTTCCTTAACTATTACTAAAACACTTAAGTAAAGAAGATTCTTAGAATTAAGAAATACTAAGCATTATAAATGTGGGAATAAAACTTAAAGATTGATCAGTTTTGTCCGATAAGATAAGTAATGAAAAGTAGCGGTTTTTTAATCATTTTCTGCCTGATGATACTTCAGGGCTGTAACAAATTAGAGCCTACAGAAATGTCTTCACTTTCTGGTGAGTGTTATTTGGATTGCCCAGCAACCCCACCAATC
>JAGSHJ010000348.1 GCA_023954595.1 Bacteriovoracaceae bacterium
GTTTTGTGGCCAATATCCACCGGCAGGCGAAATCAATAGATGCTTAATATTTAAAAAGAGTAAGAGAGCGGACGTCTACAAGAATAGACGTCATCTCACTCTAACTTGTTTAAGCTGGAAGTAGCATCCGGTCTTCAAAGGCACTTAGTGCTGCCTTGGCACCTTCACCCATAGCTATGATTATTTGCTTATAAGGGATAGTGGTAACATCTCCTGCAGCATAGATTCCTTCGACATTGGTTTTGCATTTTCCATCAACTATAATCTCACCAAACTTATTTGTTTCAACTACATCCTTTATGAACGAGCTATTTGGTGCGAGTCCAATCTGGACAAAAACTCCGTCGAGATCAATTTTTTTCATCTCCGAGCTCTTTCTGTCTTCGTACTCTAGTCCATGAACTTTTTGTCCGTCTCCAACAACTTCTGTGGAGCGTGCATCTGTAATGATACTTACATTCTCTAAAGACTTCGCTTTATTGATTAGAACCTGATCAGCTTTAAGTTCTGAACCAAATTCTAAAATAGTCACATGCTTTACAATTCCAGCTAAATCGATCGCTGCTTCAACCCCGGAGTTTCCACCGCCAACAACTGCAACGTTTTTACCTTTGTACATTGGGCCATCGCAGTGTGGACAATATGCCACTCCTTTTCCAATGTATTCCTTCTCTCCAGGAACTCCTAGCTCTCTCCACTTTGCTCCCGTGGCAATAATCATAGACTTGGTCTGCAGAGTCTCACCACTATCAAGTTCAATGTGTTTGAGAACATCATTTTGTACACCTTTGACTCTTCTATGTTCCAAAACCTTTATCTCATACTCCGCTATGTGCTTTGCAAGTTGAGCAGCAAGTTGGGGTCCTTCTGTGTAGTTTACCGAAATAAGATTTTCAATCCCTTTGGTATCTTGAACCTGGCCACCCATACGCTCGGCTATAATTGCTGTTTTAAGGCCTTTTCTCGCCGAATATATAGCTGACGAAGCACCTGCAGGACCACCTCCTACAACAACGACATCAAACAATCCTAGATCGACCGGTTCTGAAGACTGCTCATCGCTAACTCCGAATTTTTCTTCTAACTTTTTCAACAACTCAGGGAGAGATGTCTTACCAGCACTTATAAGATCTGTTCCACCTATTACACTAGGAACACTTTGAACACCTAAGCTCTCCACTTCTTTTTGAAAAAAGGCACCGTCCACCATTTCGTGTTCGAATTCCGGATGGAAGATCGACATGATATTTAATGCCTGAACTACATCCGGACAGTTTTCGCAGGATAGTGAAATAAAGGTTCTAAGTTTGATAGGGCCCTTTAAGCGCTGAATTCTTTTTATAAATGCTTCATCTGGAAGCTTTCCTTTTGAGTCAGAATTTAAGATCGCCAATATCAAAGAGCTAAATTCATGCCCACCTGGAATACCAGAAAAAGCGATTCCGTTTTCACTGCCTTGATAGCGCAAAGTAAACCTCGGAGACTCAGAGCTTTTTGTACTGGAAATGGCTTCGATATTTTTTGAGACAGAAGCAACACTTTCAAGCATTGCTACAAGCTCGCCCTGTTTTTCGTGCTTTGACTCATCGAAGACCAACTCCACTTTATTTTCTAATGTTTTAAATACTTCTTCTAATTGTTTCAGCATATTATTATCGAGCATGATTTATTCCTTTTCTTCAATCGGCTTCTCTAATGGCCTCTCTGTAATTTACCAAAGAGGCCTTTTAAATTTGTTACTTAGATTTTTCCTACTAGATCAAGGCCTGGAGTTAGAGTTTCAGCACCTTCTTTCCACTTGGCAGGACAAGCTTCATTTGGGTTAGCCGCAATAAACTGAGCAGCTTTGGTTTTTCTAAGAAGCTCATCAGCATTTCTGCCGATTCCATTGTCATTAATCTCAGCGAGTTTTACTTGTCCCTCTGGGTTGATTAAAAACGTCCCTCTGTAGGCCATTCCGTCCTCTTCAATATGAACTCCAAACTCTCTAGTTAATTTTCCGGTTGGGTCAGCTAGCATTGGGTACTGAATCTTTTTGATAGTCTCAGAAGCGTCATGCCATGCCTTGTGAGTAAAGTGTGTATCAGTGCTTACTGAATAAATCTCAACTCCCATTTTCTTAAACTCTTCATAGTTATCCGCCATATCCCCAAGCTCAGTTGGACATACAAATGTAAAGTCGGCTGGGTAGAAGAAGAGAATTGACCACTTCCCTAGTAAATCTTCGTGAGTAACTTCTTTAAATTCGTCACCTTGGTAGGACTGTACTTTAAATTCTGGTAATTGCTTGTTGATTAGATTTGTCATATTTTTCTCCGTTGTTTGTTTCTTTTGCTCTTGGTGAGCAAGTTCTTAAACAAATTTACGGAGTATCAGGATATTTATCCAATTCTTAAAAGTGATATGGCCATAGAGAAAACCTATCAACATCAAGCAAGCCTATAAGGTAGTCTATCGAGGCGGAATGAGTACCTTAAATTATCAGATTTTCTAGAGAGTGATTCACCATTAGTTTTCTGGTCTCCAATAAATAGCTCCCGGTTCAATTGTCCAACCCATTTGTGTTTGTGGGTGACCAGGAGCTCTTTGGTGAAGTTTAAGCACACCTTGGGTATCAACATCTACTTCAATACTCAGAGATGCACCATGGTAGATATTTAGGTGAACACCTATAGAATTAGTCGGAAGAAGTGACAATGTTTCAGCTTTGTGAAGAGTTCGTAGTATACAAAAATATCCATAAGATTACTCAAGGAGCATTAGCAAATAAAGTCGGTATTGATGAGGCCTTAATTAGTAAAATTTAGCACTATAACTTTGACGAATCAAATACCTCTGCACCCTTTACCCCGATGTTCATTTAAATATCTGTCGCTTGTTTTTTTTATTCGCGGTCAGAAAAGACCGCTTTAATGAACGCGCATTTACTCTGTTCAAAAAGTCCCAGCATTTGCTACCGGGACTTGTTATGAAGCTTAGTGTTTTTGACTATTCAACTAATCTAAAGAGATACTTTGAAGTTTCCCCGCGGTACTCTGAGGAAATTTCAAATTCAATAGTTTCACCTTTTTTTCTTAGGACTGTATGCGATTTAAAGACAACTGAATCAAGACTAGAACTAGACCTCATCTCAATTTCTTGTATTCCATCAATCACTTTTGTGGAACAGGTAAGAGTTTCGTTACTGTTTGAGGTTTTATCTCTAAATATATACTCTAAAATTGGAGCACGAAATGGAAAACGACTATCTTGCACCTTAATTTGGACCCCTTGTTCCACAGCTAACGGTATGAAGTTAACAACGGCCTCGGAAGCATGCCTATACCTATCCGCACTTGTATAACATGTTGAGCCTCGATTGTTATTTTCTTCACATTGATATTCAACTTTTTTAAATACCCCTAAGAACTCATACTTGGGAAAGTTCTCACACTGCCAGAGTACGCATTTATTGAAAAAACACATAAAACTAACAGGTAAATTAAATTTTTCATCTGTACTTACTCCAACCAACAACCTAATGATTTATTTTTAAAACGTGTTTATAAATGTTCATCAAACCGTGATTTTAAAGACGATCCTTCGTGATCGAAGTGGAATTTGTTTTAAGTCCCCGCCTTTTTAAACAGAGACTAATTCGATA
>JAGSHJ010000463.1 GCA_023954595.1 Bacteriovoracaceae bacterium
ACAGTGTTGATAATTTACCGCAACAAAGTGAATCACCTATCATCGAAGAAGTCGGCAGAACCGAACAAGTTGTCAGTATTGCCCTTTTGGCAGACATGCCTTCGATAGAATTAAAAAGTCTAGCTGAGCACCTCAAAAGCGACATAATGTCATCGACCCCAATTAGCTTAATCGAAATAGAAGGATTCTCTCAAACACAGTTTCAGGTTGATGTCCCACTTTCTAATCTCTATCAATATGGCCTAAGCATTGATCAAATATCAAACAAACTAGGTGAGCAAAGTATCGACCTACCTGGTGGTGATATTAGTGGGAAAGAAGTCGAGTATCTGGTGCGTTTTAATGATGAAAGACGCTCTATCGAAGCCTTAGAAGATATACTCATTTTACAAGGAGAAGATAATACCGAGATCAGGTTAAAAGATATTGCGAACATATCCCGCGGCTTTGAAGAAGCAGAAAACAAAGTTGAATTTAATGGCAAACCAGCAGCACTTCTTGTCATCAGTAAAAATAGTTCAGATGATAGTTTAGTCATTTTTGATCATGTTAAAAACTATCTAGAAAATGCTAAAAAGACATTACCTGCAGAAGTTAGCTTAGAAATTACCAATAACAATACCAGCTTAATTTCAGACAGATTAAACCTCTTATTAAAAAATGCTTGGCAAGGTTTGATTCTGGTATTTGTCGTTATGTGGCTTTTCTTTGGTACTCGCTATGCTTTCTGGGTGGTTGCAGGCCTACCTGTGTCTTTCCTTGCGAGTGCATTGGTATTTAGCTTGTTAGGCATCAGTATCAATATGATCTCTATGGTGGCCTTATTGCTTGCCTTAGGATTACTTATGGATGACGCCATAGTCATTAGTGAGAGTATTGGTAGCAAACTAAAACAAGGGAAGTCTCCCTTAAACGCAGCTGTAGAAGGTGTCCAACAAGTTTCTAAAGGGGTTTTCTCTTCTTTCCTTACCACTATTTGTGTCTTCTCTGGTTTGTTGGTAATGGAAGGAGATATAGGACAAGTACTGGTGGTTATCCCTATTGTGCTTATCTCTGTGGTGAGTATTTCTTTAATAGAGGCATTCTTTATTTTGCCCCATCACCTTTATCACTCACTAGAACATCAAAACACCAAGAAGCCACACCCTTTTAGAGACAGATTTGATGCGGGCTTCGAGGTTTGTCGAGGCATGATTGATAAATTAGTTTATCGATTTATCCAAGTGAGGTATCTCTTTGTTTCTTGCGTCATAGCCCTCTTTATCGTTTCTGTGAGTCTGCTATCGAGCGGCGTCATTAAATTCTCAGCCTTTCCGTCGGTTGAAGGAGACGTGCTTGAAGCTAGGCTTATCATGCCAACAGGTACACCTATTGAGGTAACCGAGAGTATGGTGAAAGAGCTAAAGATGAGTCTTAATCAGGTTGCCGCTCACTATAACGACAGACAAGAAAAATATGCGATTCAAAAAACTACGATACAATTTTCTAAAAACGCAGATGCATTTGAATCTGGCCCACACTTAGCCACTATCACAGTCGACTTACTGACTGCAGAAGAGCGTAACTTTAGCTTAAAAGATCTACAAGCAGACTGGATTGCTGCAACTCAAACTTTATCTGGATATTGGCAACTCGTCATCACTGAACCGGGTCTTGGAGTTGCAGGACGCGCCATAGAAATACGCTTAACAGGCAGTAACCTAAATACCTTATCTAACGCGTCTCAAGATCTGCAAAGTTGGCTCATTGGATACGAAGGTGTTCAAAACTTAATGGACGACCTAAGACCTGGCAAGCCTGAGTTTAACTTACGCCTAAAAGAAGGCGCATTAAGTTTAGGCCTGAACGCAGAAACCATAGCATCTCAACTAAGGGCCGCTTATCAAGGCGCAAAAACCAGCGAACTTAATATCAATAAGGAAACTTATGAGGTAATTGTTCAATTAAATACTAGCAGCAAAGAAGACATAGACGCTTTCTTTGAGTTCCCTATTATCCTACCTGAATCAGGTACGGTTATTCCTCTCTCCTCATTAGCAATATTAGAAAATAAGCGAGGCTTTTCGAGAATTCACCGTATCGACAATCAACGCACTGTGACGGTTATTGGAGATGTAAATACTCAGCTCAATAATGTCAGTGCATTATTAAAAAACGTCAAAGCGGAATTCATTCCTCGTTTTAACGAAAAATACCCTGATGTGAGTGTTAGCTTTAAAGGAGAAGATGATGAAGGAGCAAAAACCAAAAGCTCAATGGGAACAGCCATGCTCTTGGCCATTTTTGGTGTTTTTGTACTACTAAGCTTCCAGTTTAAATCTTACCTTGAACCCATCATTGTTATGATAAATATCCCTTTAGCCTTTATTGGCGTGGTATGGGGTCATTGGTTAATGGGATTAGATCTGACGATGCCTTCAATGTTGGGGTTTGTTTCTCTCATGGGTGTAGTGGTTAATGACTCAATCTTGTTAGTTGAGTTCGTGAAACTAAGAAGCGCACAAGGTTTTAGTATTCATAAAGCCGCAGCCAAAGCAAGCCATGAT
>JAGSHJ010000538.1 GCA_023954595.1 Bacteriovoracaceae bacterium
CTCTAAGTCTAGTAGATTTATTATCTTAGTTCTGTTTTCTAGCTTTTCACCTAGACCTAAAATCATTTTGGTAGTTTCACTTGCTTGGATGGTTCCAAGTATTCCTGCGATAGATCCAATTAGTCCAGCCTCTTTGCAGTTTTTTACTACATTATTCGGTGGGACTTCGGGCCATAAACAACGAAGGCAACCATTGCTTTTATTTTTTGAATAGTAAAAAGATTGAATCTGTCCTTCATACTGATAAATGGATGCCTGAATTAAATCTTTTTCTAAATGCCAACAAAAATCATGAATAAGGAATTTTGTCTTTAAATTATCGGTACAGTCTAGGACGATATCATATTCTTTTAGAATCGATTCTATATTTTGAGAATCTATTCTCTCACAAAGAGGATGGATTTTAATAAAAGGGTTTTGTTTTTCAATTCTCTCACTTAAAACCAAAGCTTTCTTTAATCCCAAATCTTTTTCTTCAAAGGCAATTTGCCTATTTAAATTACTAACTTCAACTACATCAAAGTCTAAGATTCCTAGAGTTCCAATCCCTGCAGCTGCTAAATAGATCGCAGAAGGGTGACCTAATCCACCCGCTCCTATAATAAGAACTCTAGAGTTTTTTAGTTTTTGCTGACCTATTTGACCAACCTCTTTTAAGTTTATTTGTCTTTTATAAAACATCTCCTCATTCACGGCGCCTCTCCTAAAGGTTCGTGGTCGTGGTTGAGCTTTGATTTACATTGGTGACAAGCAACCCAGTGAGGTTCCTTATTAGTATAGTGTTCCTTTTTCCATATAGGGACATAGGCCTTGACTTCATCAACTATATACTGACAGGCTTCAAAAGCCTCTTTTCTGTGAGATGAGGAAACTCCTACCCAGATCGCTATTTCTTTAATCTTTAAGTGGCCATGGCGATGGATACAAATAGCATTATGAATATCAAACTTCTCAAGGGCTTCATTGACAATTTTTTGCCCTTCTTTTTCTGCCATAGACTCGTAACACTGATATTCAAGAGAGGTTACATCGAGTCCATCATTATGATTGCGTACTCTGCCTTCAAAAAAGACAACACCCCCTGCTTTAGGGTTTTCTAGCTTAAGAGCTTCTTTTGAGTGATCAATAGGGTGTTCTGTTATTTTAAACATATTAACCCCCTGCCACTGGGGGGATAAAGACAACGGTATCTAATTCTTTGATGCTTGAAGTAAAGCTCATATACTCTTCATTAATAGCTACTTTTAAATTTGATTCATCAATCTCAAACTTATGCTTTTGCTTTAAAATCCCTAAAAGCTCACCTGGAGTTTTTGCATCAGTCTCTAGGAGCTCTTCACTTAAACCAACTTGCTCTCTCATTGCGGCAAAATATTTAACTTTTATCTTCATTAGGACCCCTTTAAATTAAAGTCACTCTTTCCGCCTTTTTTAGAAAGTAGAGAGCAAGATTCAATTCTCATCGTATTATCGATTGATTTACACATGTCATAAATTGTTAATGCAGCTATTTGTGCTCCTGTAAGGGCCTCCATTTCAACTCCTGTTTTACCAAAAGTACGGGCCTCGCAGGTAATAACTGCATGCTCTCCTTGGAGCTCGATATCAATCTTTGATCCTTCTATATTTATTTGATGGCAAAATGGAATAAGCTGGCTGGTTTGTTTTAAACCCATCGTTCCAGCGATAATGGCAGTATTAAAGAC
>JAGSHJ010000044.1 GCA_023954595.1 Bacteriovoracaceae bacterium
GACTTGCTAATTTCTTACCTTCGGCGGCTAGATCCGCTTCAATTCCTTTACCTTCTTCAGCGGCAGATTTCATATTGGCCAAACATTTTTGTTTAATCTCTTCGGTTTCTTGATTGTGACAATCAAAATATAACTGTTTTAGTTCAGCTTCCTGCTTGGCCGTTAAACAATCTCCTGCCTGACAATTAAAATTGGTTCCAGCCGGACAAGTCTTAGGAGCATTACAAAGCTTTGTTCCAATATTGTATTCTAATTCACCTAAACATTGTTTTTTCTGCTCTGCTGGTTTGGCATCACATTGAGGCTTACCTTCAGCGTAGGCATCAACTTGTTGCATACAAATGTCTTGAGCATTGATATCGCCCTTACTTTCACAGTCGGCGATGGCCTTTTTATAATTATTGGCATCTTCTCTAAGTCCATCTTTACATTGACTCGGATTAGATTGTTTCTCGCAACCTTTAAAGTTCTCAACAAATTTATTTAGCCTTTGAAGACACTGGGTTCTAGCGGCAGGATCCGTTCTTTGCTCGCAATTATTCTTTTCTGACTTATATCTTTCACTATCCGCTTCAAGTTGATCACGGCAGGCCTGATCTTCACAGGCCGCATAGCTTTCCGCAAGCCCATCAATATTTTTTCGGCAAGAATCTTGAAGCCCAGGTGTAGGCTCATTATCACAGGCCTTAATCTCGGCCTCATATTTTGTTCTATTCTTATTAAGCTCACTACGGCAGCTCGCATCTTCACAGGCCAAGTAACTATCCATAAAGCTATTTAGACGCTCTTTACAGCTAGAGGCCTCAGGGCCACCTAAGCTTTTACAGCGAGCATCCTCAACTAAGTAAGCATCTTTATCTTCTCTTAATTTATCCTTACAGTAAGAGTCATCCCCACATTTATCGTACTCAGCTACATAAAGTTCTAGGTTATTTAAACAGCGACTCTTATCAGCTCCAGACTCAGAATTACATCTTTGAACTTCAGCGCGGTACTCATCTTTTTCTTTAGAGAGTCTCTCTTTACAGACTAAATCAGAACCACAGGCCTCATGCTTGGCAAGGTATGTTTCTAGATCTTTAAGGCATTTAGATTTTGAGTCTCCACCCATTGATTCACAGCGATTCACTTCTTCTTTATAAGCATCTTTATCTGCGTACAAGCGGTCCTTACAAGTTTGATTATCCCCGCAGGCCTCAATGGATGCCACGAACTTACTAAGGCGGTCTAAACATTTTGATTTTTCTGGCTCAGCCTTGGCCTCACACTTATTAACTTCGGCCACATATTGATCTCTATCTTGTCTTAATTTATTTTTACATTGAATATCGTCGCCACATTTCTCAAATTCGGCCACAAACTTCTCTAGCTTCCCTAAACACTCTGATTTTCCTGCTTCTGGTAGGGCCTCACAACGATTAAGTTCCGCTAAGTACTCATCTCTTTCTCTAAAGAGATCATCCTTACAAACCGTATTACTTCCGCAGGCCTCGAGCCTAGCAACAAACTTAGCTAGCCTATCAAGACAAAGGGTTTTCTCTTCGCCAGGTAGAACATCACAACGATTTTTCTCAGCAAGATACTCATCCTTCTCTCTTCTAAGGCGATCTTTACAGGATTGATCTTCACCGCAAGCCTCGTGAGCGGCCACATACTTATCAAGATCAGCTAGGCAGGACTTTTTATCTTCCCCATCCTTAGCTTCACAGGCCTCAAGTTGGGCCAGATATTCATCTCTATCTTTTATAAGATTATTCCTACAAATTAGATCCGTACCACATTTCTCATAGGAATCTACGAACTTTTGAAGCCTATCTAAACAGCTTGTTTTATCTGGATCTTGTTTTTCATTACAGGAGTTAAGTTCTGCAACATATTCATCACGATCTTTTTTAAGCTGATCCTTACAAGTTTGATTATTACCGCAAGCCGTATACTTCTCAACATAAGCATTTAGCCTATCCATGCAAACTTTCTTTTCATCAGCGGGATTAGCTTCACATTTTTCAACTTCAGCTAAATACTCATTTTTTTCTTTCTTAAGATTTAATTTACAAACTTGATCAGAGCCACAATTTTTATAATTTTCAACAAAAGTATTTAACTGATTAACACAAAGACCCTTATCGGGCTGAACCATGGCATTACAACGTTTTAAGTTTTCATTATATTCATCTTTATCAGATAGAAGTGCATCCTTACAGGTTTGATCAACACCGCAGGCCTCGTATTCTTTGAGAAAATTTGAGAGCATATAACGGCAAGTTGCTCTTTCATCTGAAGTCGCTTTTCCATCACATTTTGCCACTTCCGCTTGGTAAAGCATTCGATCTTCATTTAACTTATCTTTACAGACTTGATCTGTTCCGCAGGCATCGAGTTTTGTTACATATTTATCTAAATTTTCTAAGCAACTAGAGATTTCAGCACTAGGTTTAGCCTCGCAGCTCGCCACTTCATTTTGATAGGCAATTCGATTGGCCTCTAGCTCATTTTCGCAACTAGCATCACCATTACAGGCCTTAATCTTAGAGATATAACTCTCAAGTGTTGAATGACATTTATCACTTTCGGAGGCGGGTTTAGAGTCACATTTGGCAACTTCAGCTTCGTAGGCATTCTTTTGCTCCATCAGCTTATCTTTACAGGCCTGATCACTACAGGCCTCATAATTTGCCACGAACTCATTAAGATTTTTTATACAACTGCTTTTTTGAGTTCCACTTTTAGCATTACATTTAGCTAAGGCATTTTCATAATTATCTTTATCCGCAAATAGTTGGTCCTCACAAGTTTTATTACCGCCGCAGGCCTTTATACTCTCGGCAAAATTATCAACTTTAGCGATACAAGAATTCTTTTCTGAAGTGCTACCAAGGGCCTCACATTTTGCTATCTCATTTCGGTACTGATCTTTTTGAGCGACCAGTTTATCTTTACATACTTTGTCCGTACCACAGGCCTGAACCGAAGCAACAAATTCATCAAGCTGTTTTTGGCATTTGTCCATTTGAATAGGGTCGGACTTGGCATCACATTTAGCTTTCTCAGTTCGGTATTCATCTCTAAAACTGACAAGCTCTTCTCTACAGGCCAGATCTCCCCCGCAGTTCTCAACTGCAGCAACAAATTTATTAAGTTGATCGAAACAAGTATCTCTTGCGCTTCCAGTCTTAGCCTCACAAATCCCGGCCTCTGACTCGTATGCTTCTCTATCTGCTTCTAGTTTATCTTTACAGGCCTGATCAGAGCCACAGGCGTTATACTTTGTTACAAAGCTGTCTAGATTACTAAAGCAAGTTGTTTTTTCAGTTCCACTTTTAGAATCACAATTAGCAACTTGATTTTCATATTCAACTTTATCTTGTCTTAACTTTTCCTCGCAGGTGGTACTACCATTACAGGCTTCGTAACTAGCTACGTAGTCATTAAGTTGATTAAGACATTTAGATTTATCTTCTCCAGTCTTAAGGTCGCACTTAGCAAGATAACTGGAGTATTCAAACCTTTCTCTATTAAGTTTATCCTTACAGGCCGTGTCCGCTCCGCAAGATTCAAACTTATCAACAAAGGCCTCGAGTCGGCTAATACAGGTTTCTTTTTCACTAGGAGGTTTAACCTCACATTTTGATTGTTCCGCAATATAGTCATTTCTTTGTTGCTCTAATTCTGTTTTACAGGCAACGTCATCCTTACACGCGTCGTATTTTTCAACATACTTATCAAGCCTTTCTAGACAAAGCTCTTTTTCCGCGAAGGCCTGAGCCTCACATTTCCCAACTTCTTTTTGATAATTTTCTTTATCCGTCATTAAAGCAGTTTTACAACTTTGATCGCTACCACAGGCCTTATACTTTCCAAAAAACCTATCAATATCATCAAAGCAGCGTACTCTTTCATTTCCTTCTTTCTTTTCACAAAGAGCAACTTCTCCCTGGTAAGTGTCTTTATCTGCAAGTAACTTGTCTTTACAGGCCTTATCGCCGTTACAGCCATCAACTAATTCAACAAAAGCATCTAGGTTTTGAAGACAACGACTTCTCTCTTCAACGGTAAATTTGCCCTCACAGTTACTGACCTCACTCGTATACTGGGCCCGTTCTGATTCAAGCTGTTCTCTACACATAAGATCATTGCCGCAGGCATCCACCTTATCTACATATTTTTCAAGATTATCTAAACAGCGATTCTTATCCGTTAAATTCGTTTTTCCATTGCAACTATCTCTTGCTGCAATATAGGAATCTTTATCACTTAAAAGTCTTTGTTCACAAATAGATGTTGTACAAGAAACTAGCTTATCGACAAAGCCATCAAGCGTATCGATACACTTGCTATTGCCATCACATTTTCTAGCTTCCGTGGTGTATTCACTTAATTTTTTATCGAGGTCATCTGTACACTCTTGCCTTCCCTCAGGGGTAGCAATGGCATTACAGTTTAAGGTTCCACCTTGAAGCCAGCTATTTTGTTTTGAACTAAAACAGAACTCGTACTTACAACTCCAAGTATTACCGGTGACGGCCGAACTTGAGGTACAAATAGTTTTTTCACTAGCTAGAGAACTGCCAGCAGGATAGGTACAAGCAAAAGAACTTGCCGACCAAAGGCCGAAGCTTAGAGCTAGCAATAGAAAAGTTAGCCACTTTTTCAAAGGTATCCCTTCTTTATATATAAACTACGTAGGTTATGGATTTATTATCGGCTTATTCTGAGAAATTCCGTAACCTATTTTCATGTTATATCAATACTATCAACTACTTGAGGTATCTTTTTAGGCTATTTTCTCCTGGATCGCCTGCCTACTATTTAGGCCTTGCTCCTTTTTGCCTCCTCTAAACTGAGGCTAACAACTTGAAATATAATAGATTTATGAAGAAGCTGACTTTACTCATCTCAATTCTCCTATTCTGTTCTTGCGTCATGTCCCCAGAGACTTATGACCCGGCCACTGATGATGGAACCTACACGGGAACGGCAACAGTTTACGATGGAGAGGGAACAGATCCAGATTTTGTTCAAAGAGTTTGCCCTACAATTACGGCAAGCCTAACTGTTAGTAGCGGAAATATTTCTTATAATCTATCCGATGATTTTAATGGCTATATTCACGATGGGGATGTTCAAACTACTCATACGGGAAATTCTGTCGTGAGTTTAAATAATCAATTTTCTATATCACATGACTACAGCCCTGGGGCCAATGTTCAATCAAATGATATTGCCTTACTTAAAGTCTGCGACACAAGCTTTGGACCACCAAGAGATCTATCAAATCTTAGTACTCTTACAATTAACTTTGGAAAGACCGGTTTTACCGGTGAGTTTGGTTTTAGTCAGGCCAGGGCCTCTATCTTTTATGGGGTGACTTGTTCAGATGGAAAGTTCCTTCCCTTATGCTTTTACTTCTGGGAAGGAACTAAGTAGGTACCTGGTTACTTGCTATTTTGAAACAGGGTTCTTAATTTCATTAGCCAATTCAACTAACTCAATAAACTCCTGACGGTAGCTATACTTATCAGTTCCTTTTGCATTCTTCGCGATACTTAGAACATCAGAAAGCTTCTTATCCCCTACCCTTGAATCTTCTTTTAAGATTTGAGCGTAAGTGGCCACGGCCGCAGCGAATCTAAAATCCTCGGAAGCATTATTAAATTCCGTATTCGCTCCATTTAAAGGAAACTCAACCTTCGTTGACTCTTTCCCTTCTGGTTCCTTATAACGAAGTTTTACCGTTAAAAGTTCTGAACTTCCGCTAACTTCTTCTTTTAACACTTTCTTAGGTGCAGCTTTAGCAACTTGATACTTAAGCTTATCAATTCCTGGTCCTTTGAACTTTACACCCGCAGGAATAATTTCATAAAAGGCCGTTACCGTATGACCTGCACCAACTTCCCCGGCATCTTTTTTATCATCATTAAAGTCACGGGCCTTAAGCATTCTATTTTCATAACCCACTAATCTATAGCCAGATACTTTCGCCGGATTAAACTCCACCTGAAACTTAACATCCTTAGCAATGGTCATAAGCGTTCCGGAAAGATCTTCATTTAAAACTTTCTTCGCTTCATTCATATTGTCTATATAAGCGTAATTTCCATTACCATTTTGAGCAAGGGTCTCAAGGGTGTCGTCTTTATAGTTACCCATTCCTAGCCCAAGTACAGTTAGAAAAATCTTTGATTCCGCTTTCTTTTTAATCAGCTCAAGAAGTGCGCTTCTTCCAGTAGTTCCTACATTAAAGTCGCCATCCGTCGCTAAGATCACGCGGTTGATTCCGCCTTTAATATATCCTTCCATTGCCGTCTTATAAGCAAGCTCAATTCCAGCTCCGCCATTTGTTGAACCACCAGCATTAAGTCTATTTAAGGCCTGAATAATATCGACCTTCTTATTAGCAGGTGTTGGCTTAAGAACAAGTCCAGATGCTCCAGCGTAAACAACAATTGAGATCCTATCGCGCTCATCAAGTTTTCGAAGAAGCATCTTTAAAGACTCTTTTAAAAGTGGAAGCTTATTAGGATTACTCATACTCCCGCTCACATCTAATAGAAAAACTAGGTTTGAATTAGGGCGGCTATTTAAAGCAATCTCTTTTCCTTTAAGTCCGATTCGCACTAGCTTGTAATCTTTATTCCAAGGAGACTTGGCCACTTCCATATTAACAGTAAAAGGAGTCTTCCCTGTAGGTGCTGGGTACTTATAATTAAAATAATTAATAAATTCTTCCACCTTAACTGAATCTTTAGGAGGTAGCGTTCCATTATTAATAAAACGTCTCATATTTGAATAAGAGGCCGTATCAACATCCACGCTAAAAGTTGAAAGCGGGTTATCAAGCACGCGAATAAACTCATTCACTTTCGCTTCAGCATAAGACTCAGAATTGGCAGGCTCTGCAGGAGGATGCCCAGGCCAAGGGGCAATACTTCCAACAGCTCCGCCGCCTTTAAGCCCAAAACTTGCCACGGATTCCATGGCCGCCTGAGGTGCCATGGCCCTACTACTTTTCATCTTGGCCATAGACTTTTTAGCCACTCTACTTCTTTGAACTTCTTTTTTTTCTGCCCTTGCTATGGCAGGAGAAGCAGCAATATCTTGCTCCATTTCAGCAACAGTCTCTTCTTGAATTCCTTCTGCTTTACCAAATACTTTTCCAGCAAGGCCTTCATCATCTGAAATCATCTTTCTCATAAGAGGTTCTTTAAAAACAATCACAACAAGCATGGCCGCGATAGCGCCCCCAAGTCCCCACTTCATGAACCAAGAAGTCTTTGAGGTTGGCATGACTTTTTCACGTTGCTCATAAGTTAAGCGCGGTTCTGATTCTGATTTTAGTTCTTCTTTTAGAAGACCCGCTTGTTTTTGGATGGTCTTAACTTCTTCCTGTGCCTCTTTGTCTTTTTGCAGTTCCATTTCAAACTCCTTAGCTTCAGTTGCGGGGAGTTCTCCCAATGCGTAGGCAGTAAGACGAGGATCATCTAATAAGTTCTTTGCTAATTTACTCATTTGTAGCCTCCTCAAACTTTGCCCGTAGGATCTTCATTCCTTCATGAATAAGAACCCCAACATTAGAAACAGAATGACCGGTGATTTCAGCAATCTCTTTATAACTTCTCCCTTCTTGAAACTTTAAGATTATGACTTCTTGATAAGCCTCTTTAAGTTTTAAAAGCTGCTCAAAGACTTCCGTCTTTAGGAGCTCCTCTTCAGGAAGATTAGTTAGTGAAAAATGCTCATCTTCGTTCAATTCCATTGTCCCCTTGTTTTTACGGAGCCTATCGATGGCCAGATTTCTGCAGACAACATAGAGCCACTGAGGAATATGATCCTTCACTTTCGCGTGTGTTTGTTTCCAGAGTTTGAGAAGAGCCTCTTGAACCACTTCCCTTGCTGCCTCAAGATCGCCTGTGATCTTTCGGGTATAGCGTAGGAGTGCTCCTTCATAGGATCTCACCACCTCCTGGAACCACTGCTCTTTTGTTTGCACTGGACCTCCAAGGCCGTTTCTATAAGGACAACGGATGAGTAGCTATTTTCTTAGGAAAAAAATGATAAATCTAGAGAATTCAGCGGTTTATGCTATTATTTAAGGAATTGGAGGTCCTATGAAACTGACTATTTTACTTTTATTACTGGCCGGATGTGGAACAGCTAAGGATGTCTATATCGATAATAAATATGACCTCTGTCGTAGGGCCTGTGACCTTAAATATAGCAAGTATGATTATCAAAAGAAGTCGGCCTGTTATACTAAATGTCAGCAACGCAAAAATAACGACGTAAAGTAAGGTCTTAGACTAGTTTTTATAATCCATTAGGCAGGGAATCATTAATACATGAAAATAACTTTTTCATATTAGATCCCGTCGAATTCTGGAGTGGTCCAAAATGATTATAGGCCCAGCCAGCATAAAAGTGCGGAGTAACACATCTGTTTGCTCCTGCCTTTAGTCCTGAACTATTACGGTTCCCTGGATGAGTATGTTTTGTAGACCTGGTATTCACTTGAATAGAAAAAGTCTGAAGTAGCTTATTAACCCCACAAAACGCATTGAATCTTTGATGACTACTTCCTAATAATTTAATGAGATCGCCCTGCGACCTAGCTCCAGTTGAGCAGCTAGGATAGTCACTATTCCACTGCTTAATACAAGGATTGATATTGCCGCTATACTTTGGAGTGAACTGATAAAGCCCAATATTTAAGCGGCTTGAAGGCGGCTGGTACTTATCATTGTAGAACTTAACTCCTGCAGGCTTTCTATAACCGCTTGGAGCGACTGAGTTTGCAACACTTTTAGAGGAAGAACTATCCGCTGTGCTTAGAGATTCAGCATAAGCAAGGCAACCAAAGAAGGCGCCCCAATGTCTTTCTAATTTAAGCTTCTCTTGCGAATCTCCATTTAAGTATCCGACCCGATATTCATTGTGAAGCCTAGCAAAACTATTCGCCTTAGCGATGGTGTCACTATCGGAAACTCTCTTAACAGTTTTCTGTAAAGATGACTTAGTAACCTCACAAAGACTATGGCTAAAAAGCCCTACCTCAGTATGAGTATTTAAATCAGAAGATGTCGCATAGTAACTAGCGATGCTTTGAACTGTAACTTTCCTAGGGGCTGATTGCTCTCTAATAAAAAAAGCTACTGTATCAGAAAAACGGTCTTGATTTTCAAAATCATCATGACAACTGTCCACAACCGTCTCAACAGAATTATCTCTTAGGCTCAAAAGTTCATTCATTGATTCACTATCATCTACCCAACGTCCAAAGTAGGTTGCCACTTCTTCAAAAACATCAGTTTCCGAACTTGGAATAGGTTCAACTACAGTTGAATCCTCATCATCATCTATCTGTTCAGTTTGATCTATTTCTGGAGCTGAGCATTCTTTAGATGTTTTATTAGCTGAGTCTTCCGCGCAGTTATTTTCCTGCTCTTCAACACAAGAAGATAAAAATAATGAAAAACCAATAAGTAGAGTGATAGTTATATTTTTCATAACTACCACTTCGGGAATGGGGCAAATTTACTGAGAAAAGAATATCCGAACTAAGCAAACAGGAATGCCCTACCCGTCAGGTATTCTCTTAGACAATATTAGACAAAAAAGGAGCTTTCAAAGCTCCTCATTCATCTTTTTAACTTTCTCTTTTAATTCTAACTTATAGGCATCAAGTTTTTTAGAAATCTCTTCATCTGAAGTTCCAAGAATTTGAACAGCAAGTAATCCAGCATTCTTGCCACCATTTACAGCAACAGTTGCAACCGGAACACCACCTGGCATTTGAGCAATTGATAGAAGTGAGTCAATCCCCTCAATTGAATTAGATGAGTTAATAGGAACACCAATTACAGGAAGAGTTGTAAGTGATGCTACCATTCCGGGTAAGTGAGCTGCACCGCCGGCCCCAGCGATGATAACACTAAAGCCATTGGCCTTGGCAGACTTTCCAAACTCAACCATTTTCTCAGGTGTTCTATGGGCCGAAACAACTTCCACATGAACTTCAAGATCAAAGCTCTTTATGGCCTCGATGGCCTCGTTCATAATATTCAAGTCTGACTTCGAACCCATAATGACGGCTATCTTCTTCATTTATCCTCACCTGTAATAATAACTTTTTCTTTTATTTCTAATCTTAGTTTTTTCATTTCTTCGAGCGTTCCAAGAAGAGTCACATGCCCCATCTTTCGACCTGCTCGGCATTCTTTCTTATTATACAGATGATAATAAGCTTTTTCTTCTAATTCACTAGGTATTAAAACTTGCGTGGGTCCGGTATTTCCAGAACCAATTAAGTTCATGGTCATGCTCTCTTTTGCAGGCATAGTCTTTCCAAGGGGCATTCCAGAGATTGCACGAATATGGTTTTCAAACTGACTACAAGGAGCACTTTCAATAGTATTATGACCCGAGTTATGGACACGAGGAGCAAGCTCATTAACCCAAAGTTCGTCATTTTGATCTACAAAGAATTCAACTGCTAAAGTCCCAACATATTCAAGTTTTGCTGCGATCTTCTCTGTAATATTTTTTGCTGATTCCTTAAGAGCATCCGAAACTTTGGCCGGATTAACTTGATAGTCTAGCAAGTTAAGATCTGGGTTCATTACCATTTCCACCATCTCGTATGTAACCAGTTCTCCTTGTAGATTTCGGCTACAAACTACGGCCACTTCTTTTTTAATATCAACACGGTCTTCGATAAGGCAGTCTTCACCTAAAAAAGATGAAGGCTTCTCAGCGCCATTTGGAACCCAGACACCTTTTCCGTCGTAGCCACCTGTTCTAAGCTTAACCACTTTTCCTTCAACCAGACTTTCTTCAGTTAAAGTCTCTAGGAAAAACTCACTTGTGGGTACATCAATGTCTTTAAGAAACTGTTTTTGAATTCCTTTATCTTGTATGATTTCTAAAACTTTTGATGAAGGATAAACTTTTGTTTTTTCTTCTAATTTTTTAAGACCCTCTAGAGAAATACTTTCGATTTCAAAAGTCACCACATCACATTTTTCTAACTTTAGGCAGTCACTCTCAAGAGAGAAATCACCACTAATAAACTCGTCAGCCAGCGTGCTACACGGCGCGTCTTTTTGATCCAAGATTGTGGAAGTTAACCCAAGGCTTTTTATAGAAGGGAGCATCATAAGTGCCAGTTGTCCGCCACCGAGAATGCCAATATTTTTCATATTTTAGATATCTCAAAACTCACAGGTTTTGGCCATTTTATCTAAGCTGAATAAGCTCGACCAAACCTTCTAAGAAAAGATTTTCACTCTTATTTCTACAGATATTCTCATAGTTAGTTTCAGCATTATCAAGTCTACTTTGTGCAACCCTTTGATTGCTCTGACAAACTTGACGATTATTAATAGAGCTTTGTCTGTTCTGTCCATTGCAGGCCCCAGCGGCTCTATCAAAGGCCACAAAACCAACCTTAAAGGAATCAATAGAACTCTGATAGTCCATCTTAGCTTTTGAAATATGGCTACAAAGAGTTTCTCTGTTAGGGTTTCCAGACTCGGATTCATTGACGGCATCTTGCCAATGGGCCTGGGCTTTTTCAAAACTACTTACGGCATATTGATATGAGTCCATCCCCGCTTCATAATTTAAACTACAATTAGAACTTTGAGCTGAAAGGCTCAATAGAAAAAGGCTTAGTGCCATCATTATCTTCATTAACTACTCCATGTTAATTACTAAATTTATGCCTAAATTCTATGAATAACCGAGAGTCGACGTCAAGAAAGATAGTTCCATGAAAACGGAGGGTTATCCCCTGTAAGATAAAAAAAGGGAGCCATGTAGGCTCCCATTTTCTCATTTATGTCTTTATTAGGTTTTAAACACCAATCGGATGCCAAACAGTCTTGGCCTCAACAAAATCAAGAATCAGATCAAGTGATCTCTCTTTGTTTCTTCTTGGAATCATTCGTTTCATATTATCGATCGAGGCCGTTCTTAGTTCGTGATAAACGTCTTCTCTTTCATTTTGAAAAGAGATGGCGCGAACTTCCATATGATTTCCTATAAAGCCTTTGATCTCATCTAAATCGCCAGTAAGAAGGTTGATAACTCCTCCTGGTAAATCAGAAGTCTTAAAAACTTCTGCCAGCGGGGCAAGAACAGCAGGACAACCTTTTCCTAGAATCGCCACTACTGAGTTACCACCAACTAAGATGGCACAAATATTATCGACAAGTCTTGCAAAGTTAAATTCGTCAGCTTCAATTAAAGTAACAACTCCCGTTGCTTCTGGCGTTGTGAAGTTATGAAATGGTCCAGAAACAGGATTAACTGCTCCCATCACTTGTTGGTATTTATCGCAAAAACCGGAGTAATAAACAAAGGTGTCAATAGCATCGTCTACCATCTTATTGGCATCAGCTTCAGATTTACCAAGGGCGTTCTTAAAAAGGTCAACGAACTCCACTCTCTTTCCTTCAGTCATCTCGGCCATTCTATAAAGAATTTGCGAGCGAAGAAAAGCGGTCTTTCCTGCCCATCCTGGCTGAGACTTTCTAGAGTTCTCAACTGAGTTTCTAAAATCTTTTCTTGAGGCCTGGCAAAGTCTAGCGTACTGCTCTTCAGTTCCAGACTTATTAAATGAATAAGAGCGTCCCGATTCAGTTCTTGGAAACTCTCCACCAATAAATAGTTTTACTGTTTTAATTACCTTCATTACTTCACCTCCAAATAAGGAAGCAGTCCATGACGGCCACCTTCACGGCCAAAACCACTTTCTTTATAACCACCAAATGGTGATGTTGGATCAAATTTATTATAAGTATTGGCCCAGATAACTCCGGCCTTTA
>JAGSHJ010000279.1 GCA_023954595.1 Bacteriovoracaceae bacterium
AGCAAAGCTTCGTGAAGAGATGAACTTTGAGTTCGTCACAGAGATTTCAGACCCTAGACAAATTGATGTCTTGGATCCTATCACTTCTGTTTACCAAGTTGGTACAAGAAACATGTATAATTACGAGCTCTTAAAGGAGCTTGGTCGTCTTGGTAAGCCAGTAATGCTCAAGCGTGGTTTCAGTGCAACTGTAAAAGAGTGGCTCGGAGCAACGAACTATCTATCTGATTTAGGTGAAGATAAGGTTATCCTTTGTGAGCGTGGAATTCGTACATTCGAAAACACAATGAGAAACACTTTGGATCTTGGAAGTGTTATCTATCTTAAAGAAAACACTAATTTCAAAGTAATCGTGGATCCATCTCATGCTATGGGTGATTCTAAATACGTTCACCAGGCCTCCATGGCATCTATGGCCGCTGGGGCAGATGGTATTTTGGTTGAAGTTCACCCTGAGCCTGCAAAAGCTCTAAGTGACGGCCACCAAACAATCGATTTAAAACAATTTTCCCAACTAACTAACGACCTTCGTGATCTTGCAAAAGTCATGAAGAAAGATTTTGTGATGTAATTATGCCTAAAGCAGTTTTTATAAAGACAATGTTCGATGATATTTCAGACAAGTATGACTTACTAAATGATGTTCTATCTTTAGGGATTCATCGTCTATGGAAGAAGAAATTGGCAAATAAGATTCTATCACGTAACCCGGATAGTTTTCTTGACTGTGCCACAGGCACTGGAGACGTGGCCAAGCTTATCCATGATAAGAGTGTTAAAACTCAAGGCATAGACTTCTCACCAAATATGATCGAAATGGCAAAGAAGAGAAATCCACAGATTGCATTTCAAGTAGATGATCTTATGGGATTGAGCTTTGAAGACAAATCGTTTGATGCAAGTAATGTGTCATTTGGTATTAGAAACGTTGAAGAAGTATCAAAGGCCTTATCAGAGATGGCCAGAGTTTCAAATAAAAGCGTCTTTGTAATGGAATTTGGTCAGCCTGAGAACAAATTCTTTAAATCAATCTACTTCATGATTATGAAGCATTTCATTCCAGCAATTGGAAAGATCTTCAATAGAGAAAAAGAATATGAATACTTGATTGAGTCTTCATCTACTTTTCCTTCTGGTAAAAAGTTTTTGGAGATCATGAAGTCATCAACTAACTTTAAAACATTCAAGGCCACACCTCTTTTTGGTGGGGTTGTTTATATTTACGAAGCACATAACGAATAATTAAAAAGGCAAATTCATGGTTTCTGAAATTTTTGATCCTGAAAAGTGGGACGAAGTAGAAGGTTGTAATTTTACGGATATCACATATCACCGTGCAAAAGATCAAGGAACAGTAAGAATAGCCTTTAATAGACCTGAGGTTAGAAACGCATTTAGACCTCATACTGTTGATGAGCTATATCGTGCACTTGACCACGCAAGACAAACAAGTGACGTAGGTGTTGTGCTTATCACTGGTAATGGTCCTTCTCCAAAAGATGCTGGTTGGGCATTCTGTGCTGGTGGAGACCAAAGAATCAGAGGTAAAGACGGTTATAAATACGAAACTGGTAACCCTCTTGAAAAAGACTTAGCACGCTCAGGTAGACTTCACATTTTAGAAGTCCAACGACTTATTCGTTTCATGCCAAAAGTTGTTGTAGCAGTTGTCCCAGGTTGGGCAGTTGGTGGTGGACACTCACTGCATGTTGTTTGTGACATGACTATAGCTTCAAAAGAACACGCGATTTTTAAACAAACAGATCCTGATGTAGCAAGCTTTGACTCAGGTTATGGCTCAGCATACTTGGCCAAGCAAATTGGTCAAAAAAGAGCGAGAGAAATCTTTTTCCTAGGACTGAACTACAGTGCTCAGGAAGCTTTTGATATGGGAATGGTCAACTTAGTTGTTCCACACAAGGAGCTTGAAGACAAAGCACTTGAGTGGGCGAAGATCATGAACTCCAAGTCTCCTACAGCAATGCGTATGTTAAAGTTTGGCTTTAATATGACTGACGATGGAATGGTAGGACAGCAACTATTTGCAGGAGAGGCCACTCGTCTTGCTTACGGTACTGACGAAGCACAAGAAGGTAGAGATGCTTTTCTAGAGAAAAGAGATCAGGACTTCAGCGGCTTTCCTTGGCATTACTGATTTAAAAGTTTAGGCCAATTATTGGCCTTCAACCTTTCAATAAAGAAATCCATTTATCGCAAAAACTTTTAGAGTGAGATTCTTCTAGTCTCACTCACTTTTTTGCTCCTTTTTACTCAGCTTTCTCCACTTAATTAAACAGTTCAATCATCTCAATCTGTTAGCCCTTATCACCCTCTAGGCCTATCCACTATTATTTACTAAAAGAAAATGAAGCACTCAGTTTCCAATTTTATGGTTTGGTTATTGGCAAACCTATTGCACTAGGAACCACACCCTTACAAGGCAGAATGCCTTAAGAATTAAACCTAATAATTAGGAGGAAACAATGAAATTACTCGTAGCTTTAATGGCCGCCGGCCTCGTCTTCACATCCTGTGATCAACCAAATAGTAAAAGTGGTAAGTCAAAGGCAGTGAACGAAACTAATGCAAACTCTTACATGGATGCAATGGAGTTTTTACGTGCGAAAAAAGAGTACACTAAGCTAGTGGAAATTATTGAGGCCAATGGTCTTCAAGATGAGTTTATGAAGGAAGAAGATTCAACAATCTTTGCACCTACAAACAAAGGTTTTGCAACGATCTCTGAATCAAACTTTGATGCCTTGTTAAAGAACAAAGCAATTGCTGAAAGAATCATCAAGCACCACATAGTTAAGGGTAAACTTAACAATGAGGCACTAAAAGCAAAAGATGAGGTTGTTACTAAACTTGGAGAAACAGTTCCAGTTAAGAAAACAAACTTTGGTGGCCTTGCAGAGGCAGATGTAGTTAGTCCAAACAACGGATTTAAATACGGATTCGTTCACGGTATTAACCGCGTGCTAATGCCACTAGGTGAAGCGAAACCTGATGAGAAGTTCCCAGATGAAAAAGTGCCTGATGAGCAACAACAAGAACAAGGCAAAGTGCCTGACGAGCAACAGCAAGAACAAGGTAAAGTGCCTGACGAGCAACAACAAGAGCAAGGTAAAGTTCCTGACGAGCAACAACAAGAGCAAGAACAACAACAAGATGAGAAGTTCCCAGATGAGAAAGTTCCTGATGAGAAATTCCCAGATGAGAAAGTTCCTGACGAAAAAGTGCCTGATGAGCAACAGCAAGAACAAGGTAAAGTTCCTGACGAGCAACAACAAGAGCAACAAGAACAACAACAACACGAGAAGTTTCCAGACGAGAAAGTTCCTGATGAAAAATTCCCAGATGAGAAAGTTCCTGATGAGAAATTTCCAGATGAGAAAGTTCCTGATGAAAAAGTTCCTGATGAGCAACAACAAGAGCAGGGTAAAATTCCTGACGAGCAACAACAAGAACAACAACAAGAGCAGGGACAAGAACAAGGTCAAGATCAACAACAAGACTAGACCAGTGTTTAAACCAAGCTAATGTACGGGGAGGCCTTAGGGCCTCCTTTTTCTATTTATTATTTACCGTTGAGTTCTAGATTATCCTCGATGCTACCAGTAAGTGGACGAGCTACAGCATTTGTGAGAAGTGTTTCAAACAACTCCCAAAAGCCCCATTTTATTTCATCGACCTTGCCAGTAAATGGAATTCTTCCAGTGACCGTTTCGTCATCATCTCCTTTATTTAGAAGACGAAAACCTAAATCCATTACATTTTCTTTTAGGTTTTTTAAAAAAGGCTGCCCTTCTTGCCAGCCCTTAACCATTTCAGCTTTCTCAGTAGCAAACTCAATACTTCCCTCAACGTTCTCACCCTTAACAGCGGATTCGATAAACACGCTAATCTTTCCTTCTTTAGCGTCCACTTGTGCGAACCTCTTTAGATAGGGATTGAGTTTTACCAAAGACACATTTTCAATTTTTACATTTAAACTTAGGATTTGAGGCCTATGAAATGGATTAACCCTACCATTGATAGTAATTTGGCCATCAAACACCTCACCTTTAGCACTAAGCTCGCCATAGTTTGTGCCAGTACGCTCTTTTGCAGGCATGATCTCTAGGTTTTTAACTAGTACATCCTTCAACACAAAGGGAATGGATAATTCATCAGATTCCCTTAAGTCTCGAAGAAGGACCTCGACACGTGTGATGAAAAACTCTTTGAGGATATTTGTAATGGGTGGATTTATTTTATCGAGTTCAATTTTAGTACTCTCTTTCTCACGTTTTTCCTCTTTGGTTGTATCAAAGACAACACCAACATCCTCAACTCTTAAAGCGTAGTATGCGTTATCCTTCTTATGATCAT
>JAGSHJ010000041.1 GCA_023954595.1 Bacteriovoracaceae bacterium
AGCTTGAAGTAGAGGTTTTGGACTATGGTAGTGATTACTTGGAGTTCAAATTTGAAGGTGAAGTTTTTCGATTTAGAAAACAAGTCAACAAATTGGTATTTCAAGGGCGTGAACATAAGTTTTCCTCAACATTTATTCCTAGCGCAGAAAGCAAGCAAGTATTTGTTGATGAGCTTGAGGCCGATGTTCAGTTTGTGCCGAAGGCGAAGAAGTCATCTGGCCTAACAGGTGGTGCGGGTAGTTTACAAAGCCCTATGCCTGGTAAGATATTTAAAGTTCTCAAAAAAGAAGGGGATGAAGTAAGTGCTGGTGAACCAATCCTTATTCTTGAGGCCATGAAAATGGAGCACACGATTAAGGCACAACAAGATGGAGTGGTTAAAAAAATCCATTTTGAAGAGGGAGCACAAGTTCAAGGTGGAGTAGAACTCTGCGAAATCGAATAGGTTTAATATGCTAATGAATCTTCCTAAAAAAGTGAAAGTTATTGAAGTTGGCCCTCGAGATGGGCTTCAAAACGAAAAACTAATTCTCTCGACTGAGGATAAACTCCAGTACATTAAGCTTTTAGGACAAACGGGTCTTTCGACAATTGAAATTACAAGCTTTGTTAGTCCTAAGGCGATACCTCAAATGGGCGATGCTTCCGAGCTCTTTAAAGGTGCAGACAAGTTATTATCTGAATCCATTAATAAGCCTTGTTTAGTTCCAAACCTAAAAGGCTATGAAACTGCACTGGAAGTGGGTGTAAAAGAGATTGCTTTATTTTCAGCCACAAGTGACTCTTTTACACAAAAAAATATTAATTGCAGCGTAGAAGAAAGTTTTTCAAGAATGACTGAACTTGCCAATATGGCAAAGCGAGATGGTGTTCAAATAAGAGGATATGTTTCAACGGCTTTTGGTTGTCCATATGAAGGTAAAATTTCAGTCGATAAGCTACTAAAAGTCGTGGAGCGATTCTTTAAACTAGGTGTTTATGAAGTAAGTATTGGCGATACGATAGGTGTCGCAACACCCGGTCAAGTTAATGAGATCCTTAAGAGCCTTGACCATGAATTCGATAAAGATAAGTTGGCCATGCACTTTCACGATACAAGAGGCATGGCCACTACAAATGTTTTAGTTTCTTTAGAGAACGGCTTCTACATTTTTGATTCAAGCTCTGGCGGCCTTGGCGGGTGCCCATATGCAAAAGGTGCGTCAGGTAATGTCGCAACTGAGGATCTAATCTATTTGTTTAATTCTTTAGGTATTGAACATGGAGTGGACTTAAACTCTCTTATTGAAGCCTCCAAGTTTATTCTCGAAAAGCTCCAAAAAGAAACAACGTCAAAGTTTTTAAAAGCAACTTTATCAAGTGAGAAATAAAATGGACTACTCTAAAATCATTGCGAAAGTTGAAGGCCTTATCGGTACGATTACTCTTAATCGACCTGAGGCCAGTAATGCTTTTGATGAGCAAATGATTGAGGAGCTGGTACATTGTCTAAATCAATTTGATGAAGACAATAATGTAAGGTGTATCATTTTGACAGGTGCTGGCAAGAATTTTTGTGCCGGGGGTGATGTCAAAAAAATGCTTAATAAAGATGGCATGTTTGCTGGCGAGCCTAATGAACTTAGAGAGAGATATAAAAGAGGAATACAAAAAATACCTTTAGCTTTTGAACGTCTTTCTACACCAGTAGTTGCGATGATCAATGGTGCTGCAATAGGGGCAGGGCTAGATCTTGCATGTATGTGTGATATTAGGGTCGCAGCCCCTAGAGCGAAGTTTGGAGAAACCTTTGCAAAGCTTGGTTTAATTCCTGGAGATGGAGGGACTTGGTTCCTTCAAAGAGTAGTGGGTTATCCTAAGGCAATGGAGATGACTCTTACTGCTGGCGTCTACAACTCTGAAGAGGCGAAGGCGATGAATTTAGTCAGTTATGTGGGAGAGGACTTTTCTGAAAAAGCAAAAGGCTTTGCAGAGTCTATTGCTTCAAATGCTCCAATAGCAATACAGATGGCAAAGAGATCCATGCAGCACGCTTATGAGTCTAGTCTTCAATCATCACTAGATCTACTCGCGGCCTATCAAGGAATTGCTCAAAGAACTCAAGATCACTTTAGTGGCGTAGGGGCACTAATTGACAAAAATAAAGCCGAATTCAAACATAAATAGTCTGGTCTTTGGACTAATTCAATTTTAATTTAAAAACTTTTTGACATACATGAAAGCAATGCCCAAAATAAAAATATAAAAACTTATTAGGGATTGTTAGTGACGAAGATTGGATGTTTATTTTGTATGTTGGTGACTGTAAGTTGCTCAACAACAAGAATCTTTTCCAACTCATCTATTCCTGTTGTTTTTGAAAAAGTAGCAGACCACACACAAGACATTTCTATTGAAGTCGAAAGAGATTTTTATCTCTGGGGACTTATACCAAGCACGCATGAAATAGGCGTCGACAAAGAGTTCTCTGAAAAGGGAATAGATTCCGTAGCGAACTTTAGTATAAAAGAGCGTTTCGAGAAGACAAACTTTGTCTGGGCGATTGCCACGTTCGGCTTTTATATGCCTAAGTCCTATGTATTGACTGGAAAAACTTATTAAGCAAAACATCCACGGATGGGAAGGGCATTGCCCCCGGGCCAAGGAAGGCCCCCTTTATCTTTTACGTGAGACTAATCATCAAGGGATGAAAGTAGATCGTTAAAGAAACTTGATTTGTATTCTTCAACTTCCTCTTCGGAAGAAAGATGACCAAAATTTGTTCGATCTTGTTCTTTTATGTATTTTGAATCTAGATCCACTAAGAATCTAGACTTGAATCTACGTATTTCTTTACCATAAAGCTTGCGCTCTTTAGCGTAGGTCAGGATAAGCTTTCTCTTGGCTCTTGTAACACCTACATAACAGAGTCTTCTTTCCTCATCTATACCATCATCTTCTTTAATACTATTTTTATGAGGTAGAAGTTCTTCTTCTGCACCAACCATAAAAACTGTATCAAACTCCAGTCCTTTGGATGAATGGAAGGTCATCATCTGAACTTCATTCTTTAATACACCTTCTTCATCATTTTGTTTTTCTTGAACGTCCGCTAAAAGCAATCGCTCAAGCCAAAAGGAGAGGGTTGCTTCTTCTTCGAAGCGGTCGTTAAATTTATCTGCACTAAAGATGAAGTTTTTAACATCGTCTTTTTTACGAGCAACAATCTTAGGGCTGTCATAGCCTTTTTCTACGAAGTCCATGTAATTGGTCTCCTCAACAAGACAGGCAAGACCTTGATCAAGTCGCATAGTAGAAAAGTAGTCTCTGCATTTATAGATTATTTGTGTGAATTCTTTCAATGCATGGCCTCGTTTAGAATCTTCTTCTGCACGCTTTTTTATAACATCAAAAAGGGTACAGTTTTCTTCTTTGGCCTGGGCGAGGTAGGTGTTTAATGTTTTAGTCCCTATCCCTCTATGAGGTATATTTAAAATCCTTCTTAAGCTTAGTTCGTCCTTTGGATTATTAATAACTGAAAGGTAAGCAATAAGGTCTTTAATTTCTTTCTTCTCGTAAAACTTTTGGCCGCCAATGATTGTATACGGTACTTGGGCCAATCTTAATTGATCTTCAAATGGAGGAACTTGAGTATTACTTCTGTAGAGTATTGCTACTTCACCTAGGAATTTGCCTTCCATTTGGTATCTGATGATTTCATCTATTACGGTCTGTGCTTCATGGTCTCCGTTACCGCAGGCCCATATTACAGGGCGAGGACCTGAGTCGATTTCAGAGAACATAGTTTTATCTTTACGCTTTTTGTTCTCTTTAATGATGACGTTTGCAAGATCAAGAATTAGTGATGTTGATCGGTAGTTCTGCTCTAGTTTGATGACTTTGGCAGTTGGGTAGAGCTTTTCGAAGTTCAGAATATTTGTAATATCTGCCCCTCTAAAAGCATAAATAGATTGATCATCATCACCAACGACACAAATATTTTGGTGAGCACTTGTTAGTGCTTTAACCATCTCCATCTGCAATCCATTGGTATCCTGATACTCGTCAATCATGATGTATTTGTATTTTTGTGAATACTTCTGTGCCACCTCAGGATGAGCCTCAAATAGCTGTGCACATAAGAAAAGAATATCATCAAAGTCTACTGCATTATAGAACCTAAGCTTGTCTTGGTAATAATGGTAAACATACTCAATTGCCATGTCGTATGGATCTTCTGGGTCATAGTACTCAGTATTTGCAAACTCTTCTGCAGTAATAGCATTGTTTTTGAGTGTGCCAATCTTTGCCATGATTGTTTTTTTATCATACGAGGCTTTGTCGGCTTTGAAGTTTTTGAGGCCTTCACGAACAATACTCATCTGGTCGCTGGTGTCATAGATAGTAAAGTCTTTGTTGTATCCGATCTTATGGATCTCTTCTCTTAATATACGAATTCCCAGGGAATGGAATGTGGAGAGGGTGATGCCTCGCTTCTTTTTTGGGCCTAAGAGCTTTGAAACCCTTTCATGCATCTCCATGGATGCTTTATTGGTGAAACTTACGGCCAAGATATCCTTAGGGCTAATTCTAAGATTGTCGATCATGTGTGCGATGCGGAATGTCACTGTACGTGTTTTACCCGATCCGGCACCGGCCAGTATTAGAACTGGGCCATTAATCGTTTCCGCCGCCAGTCGTTGCTGGGGATTTAGTCCTGTAAGATCGATCATAAATAGTATTTTTTTAGCTGTGTGTTAAGGTCTGCTGCATCTTAAACAAACTGCTCTTTTTTGAACAGGGCCAATTAAAAGTAGGATGCATTTTAATACCGCGTCTTATATGATATCAGTTGTTTAGCAATTTAATGAAATCCAAGGAAAACGATGAAATACTTAATTACCTCAGCCCTTCCGTATGCAAATGGCCCTATTCACTTTGGACATATCGCAGGGGTTTATCTACCGGCCGACATATACGCTCGTCACAGGAAGCTTCAAGGTAGGGAGGCCATACATATTTCAGGATCAGATGAGCATGGTGTTGCGATCATGCAAAACGCTCAAAAGAGCAAAAAGTCGTACCAGGATTATGTAAATAAATGGCATAAAACACATAAAGATCTATTTGATCTGTACCAAGTAGAATTTGATTTCTTCGGACAAACATCTGCTGATTACCATAAAGAAGAAACTCTAATTTGGTTCAAAGAGCTTTATGAAAAAGGCTTCATAGAGAAAAAGGCGCAAGACCAACTTCAATGTCAGGACTGTAATAATTTTCTGCCAGACCGCTTCGTAGAGGGAGAGTGCTATGAATGTGGATATGAAGAAGCTAGAGGGGATGAATGTCCAAATTGTGGCACATGGATTGACGCTGTAAAATTAAAGAATCCACAGTGTAAATTTTGTGGCTCTAAAAATATTGAAGTTAAGAGCGTGGATCAGTGGTATTTGATGCTGTCCAAGTTTCATAAAGAGTACAGAGAGTGGTTTGAATCTAAGAAAGGATCATGGAGAAAAACTGTTTCTTCATTTGTGGACTCTTTATCAAAAGACGAAATGGTAGACCGGGCAATTACAAGAGATCTCGATTGGGGAATTGATGTTCCTCTTCCTGAAGCTGTCGGTAAGAAACTATATGTTTGGTTTGATGCACCTATTGGTTACGTATCTAATACAAAAGAATATTGTAAAACAACTGGTGAAGACTACCTTAAAGACTGGTGGCAAAACGATAATGTAAACATCACAAACTTTATTGGAAAAGATAATATTATTTTCCATGCAATCATCTTCCCAGCAATGTCGTTGGCCTCTGGTAGAGCTCAAGCGGTTAATGATCTTCCGGCAAACCAATATGTTAATTTGGAAGGAAAGCAATTTTCCAAATCAAAGGGTTGGTACATTGATGCAGATAAGGCCGTTAAAGAGTTTGGGCCAGATAACTTGAGATACTACCTTACAACATTAATACCAGAGTCTACCGATTCTAGTTTTACTTGGGCCGGCTTCGAAGCAAAAATTAACGGTGAGCTTGCCAATAATATTGGAAACTTTATAAACAGATCTCTTTCTTTCTTTTTCAAGAATTGGAAAGAGGGAATTGAAGGTAAGCATTTCACTAGCTTTTTTAGTACTAAAGAAGCAGAGGAGCTTAAAGATATGATCAGCTCATATCACGAGCTCGTTGATAAGGTTCAGATCAAAAAGGGACTTGAGCTTCTTATGCAAATTGGTCAAAAGGCCAATGGCTATTTCTCTGATAGAGCACCTTGGGCGCAGATAAAAGAAGATGAAGAAGCTGCTAAGGAGACAATTGCTCACTCAGCTGTATATGCATTTTTCCTAGGCTCATTGTTTGCACCTTATCTTCCTAACTTGTCTCAAAAAGTAAAAGACTACTTTGGCGAGAGCTGTGATAAAGCTTTTCTTGCTGCTTATAATGGCGACATTGAGAGTGTTAAGGCATTTTTCTCACAGGAGAGTGTTGCACTAGTTAAAAAGCCTAAAGGCTTAGTGAAGAAAATTGACTCAGACAGAGTTAAAGAACTAGAAGAAGAACTAAAGTCTAAGGCCTAAAAGGTTTTAGCGTCATCGTGATAGGGACCTGATTTTCAAACCTTGTTTGATTCCAGGTCCTTAGAATAGTTCCTGTTTTAGGGTTAACAAATGCCTCATAGCTAGAAACATTGCCCTTTCCCTTATTCACACTAACAAGAACGTGCTGAACAGGTCTTAGCTTATTACCAACTCTTAGATTTGCTGCACCCATAGGCTTTACTGTTGCTGTTGCACTGATTGAAGCTAGACTTTTATTTAAGTTATTAAGAAGTGCTGACTTCCACTTTACTGAAGAGGCTGGAGTGCTTGCTACCTCTCTTTTATGTGTGTTTTTATTTTTTTCTTGTACCACTTCAACTTTACTAGTTTTGCGAGTATTCATTTTCTTTTGTAATTTAATTGTAGGTTTTTCCTGTGCAATATTCTCTTCAGTATTACGACTAATAAAGTAAATACTAACTCCACAAATTATAAGAAGAAGGGCAATCCCTATAAGCTTTTTATTCTTCATTAATCCACCACTGTAAATTTAAAGTTAATAACCTTAAATGGTTTAGCACCTGCCATCTCATAGTCTGCGTACTCTTCTCCAGAGTCTGCGTCCTCAAAACAGTCAGAACAATTTGTAAAACGTGCTCTTAGGCGGCAGTTAAAGGTTGTACCTGGACGGATCCTTTTATTAACTTCCATGAGGGTTATGGCATTTTGCTGAATTGTAAGTCCACTTACAGAGTCGTCTGTTAGTGTCTGCGCCCACGATTTCTGTGGGTTTATTTTTCCAAGTACGGCCTGATCGGCACCTGGTAGGAACCTTATAAGGCACTCGTTAGGGTTGAAATCATCACCTGAGTATGCTGGAGGATTTAAGCACTGAGATGCCTCAAGGCCTAACTCAGTTCTTCTATGAAAGTCCTGAGATACCCAAAGAGTTTCATTCTCTGAACTATTTTGAACCAAACAAATTGGTTGAGAAGCATCTAAGTTGTATTTTTGATTATTTGTTCCATCGAGTTCAACAACAAAATTGTCCCTAGTCACATAATCACAATTACCTTCCGTTGTGTCACCGTCACTTGCAACACCGTTTTCATCAACACCTGGCCAGCCATCAATTTGACAAGGACTCCAGTTTGCAATGTCTTTGGCGTCGTTTCTATTTTCTACTCTGTTTACGTAAGTTTTAGATGGGTCATCAAGTTTCATATGATCCCAGTCGTTTGCCAGGATTTGAACTCCACCCATTGTAGAGTTGGAGTTATTGAACATGTTTATGTTAATCCCAACAATCTCACCTGGGCTAATTTTGATATTATTATTATTGTACTCAACTCCAGCTGTACCCTCTGAAGTTTGTACTGGGCTACCTTCATAAAGAAGATTTGCTAGTAAAGTCTCAATAGGCCCTCTCTCGTCCACAATGTAAGCAGGGGAGACACCATCTCTATTGTCTGGGTATTCTAAAAACTCTTTGGCAATTAAAACACTGTTTCTTCTATTGCTCTCATTTACTAGAGTGTTTGTTCCTAGAGGACAATAATTGTCTACTGGGTAAATGAAGTGATTTGTACTGCAGTTGGTAAACATATCAGAAAATGCATCTGCATAGGTTGTATCTGTCTTTTGAATATTACCACCACCAAGATCTGTGAACATTACACCTTTCTTGTTTTCACCATAGTTTTTAAACAGAAGAAGGCCATACTCATCGAGTAATTTTTCCGATTTGTCTTTGGTGAATTGAGAACAGCTTTTGTTGGTTATGTTGTAATTTATATTTTTTGCAAGAATCTGAGAGAACTTACGAAAATTTGTAGGGTTTACTTGATGTCCCCAAAGGTAGGCCTGCTGGTTGTTCATATTGGTAAAGAAAGCACCTAGATTAACATCTTCACTTCTAATGAATTGGTCAAAAACGTCACTGCCTTTGGCACTCATGTCGCCAACTTCAGCAAAGGTTTCATTAAGTACAGTCAATACCATATCGCCCGCCTCTTCGTGTGAAGCAGAACAAGTTGTTTTTAAATCTTCCGTTAGGCTTGTAAGATAGTGAGATATTATCTGACCTGCATAGTGGATGTCTTCTGTACTAGAGTCAGGATCATTTGGATCGTAATGTAGATACTCAGGGTAAGCTAGACGCTCTCCTGAGGACTTTGAAACTCTACCATCGTGGATTGGATCATCTTCGGTTAAAGCTCTCGAAGCATTAAAGAAGCGACCTAAGGCCCACTCACCAAAATGCGTTCTACCATTCACGAAGTAGCTAAACCAATCGGCTACACCCTCGTTTATAGCACCAGCTTCATCATAGAATAAAGATCCCAATTCAGATTGAAATGGTGTCGCATGATAAGAAGGCATATTATAAGAAATGTTTCTTTGATTCATCATAACTTTGACCAAAACATGGCCTAGCTCGTGATAAATTACAGATGGATCCTGGGCGGCATAGAGAAAGCTATTTGTATCATTCCAACCAAGACATAATTTGTTTTCTGATGGAGAGTAGTAAGCGTTAAATGG
This sequence comes from Bacteriovoracaceae bacterium, assembly GCA_023954595.1. Classification (GTDB taxonomy): domain Bacteria; phylum Bdellovibrionota; class Bacteriovoracia; order Bacteriovoracales; family Bacteriovoracaceae; genus UBA845. The sequence continues at coordinate 9,067 of JAGSHJ010000041.1, forward strand.
ATCCAAATAACATTTTGAATAAACATTTAGAGTAGAGTTTGTTACTCCCAAAATATTGTCATAATCGTTTGGATCTCGAAGGCCTTTTGCTAGCCAAAAAGATAGGGTGTTCTCAATATCATATTTAGCAGCAGGCGGAACAAGGTTCTGTCCATATGTATGAGCTGTTGCGTGTGCACCCTCAAGGGCCTGATAAAATCTCTTGAGCATCTTATTAACATGGTAAAAAGTATTTACCTGGTAGAATTCATCAGAACCAACCGTATAGTCCCATCCACCATTATTGGCCTGCAAGGGGATTGATGTTGATGTGTTGTTGAGTACCTTGAAGCAGTCTTCATTGGTTTGGCCAAATTTAAAATAACAAGGGGTCTCAAGGTATGGAAGCTCTGTAACATAAGTCGCACTTACGTAGTCGCTCATGTTTGGATAAGAGAGACTAGAGTATCCACTACTAATGATTGGGTTTGACTCATATACATAGCCATTTCCTGTATAGTAGAAGTCTCCTGATATTGCGTCCTCTCTAGTTCCTGATTTAGAGGCCTGTAGTGCCTCTTGGCAGGAAGACAAGAGCATCGTACTTGCCATGAATATGGCAAATGAAGCTTTTTTGGTGAATTTGAAGGCCCTTCCGTAGAACATTCGTTTATCCTTGTTGTATCGTTTCGGATTTAAAATCCAAAAGTTTGAGTCCCGTCTGGCTTTTGATTGCCAGGTCTTGCATTGCCAGAGTTAAACATGTCCGGCATGCCAGGCTCTGAATCAACGCCACTTTCACAAGCTGCAACTTTTATTTCTCCAACCTTGGAGTTAAATTTTTGTCTTTTGTATTGGGCAAGAACTTCTGAAGCTTCTTCTTCAGCTTTTTCGTACATATCCACAACTTTACTGTCTGTAGATTTAGTAGAGCAGTTAGACTCTTGGCGCATTCTGTCTTTGAGCCCTTGGTTCTGAATGTTGTGATAGCTTGTCATCTTTGTAACTGATGCATCTTGAGAGGCCTGAATGTTTTCACAACTTGGCTCTTTTATATATTCATATTCAGTTCTGGCACTTGTTCTAATGCGGCAGAATGAACCTGATTCATTCATCTTTTGAAAGCCTATTGGTAGGTGAGTAGTGTCGTTGCATACATTGGAATTACCAGAAGCAATACTTCTTACATAGCCTTCATATGCTGGGCGTAGCCTTTCTAATTTTTGACAAACTCTCAGATCAGCACCACCTCCACCTTCTCCACAAAAGCTTGATAAGCTCATTTGGGAGTAGTCGTTAGTGTTCTTTCCGCCTCCGGAGCCTAAGTTTCCATAAAGATTACCACCGCTCTCATTACCAAATGAATCACACGAAAGTACTATAGAGCGGATATCCTGTGCTGCTGCTGTATCAGCTGAAGATGTTGCAATGGCCGCAATATCATTTGCAAGGCTTCCAAACTCACTTCCACTTCCTCCTGGACATGGATTAACTCTAAAGTCTGCATACTTATTGCACGCTTCCATTATTTTCTCATTTGACTCTTTCGCTTTTTCACTTTCTTTCTGATTAGCAGCAGTTGCACTCTCTAGGGCCTTTTGTTTTGCCTGCTCAAGTTGAACAATCTTTTGGTTTATGGCACTCGTACATTGAGAGATTACACCGTTCCATTGCTCACGTTGTTTTTTATAGTTACTTACGTACTTTTCTTCTATCTCTTTGGTAAATGCGGCCGTCACTTCCTGACGGTGTTGTGCGAGTTGATCTTTGACCTGGTCAATATTGGCCATGATTTTAGCCTCATACTTATCAGGGTCTTCTAGTGCTAGGGACGGGTCAACTCCGGCCAAAAGCTCTGTGTCTGTGAAGTTCAAGGCCAGCTCCATTCCGTTGCTGTCTTCTTTCTTATATTGAGTACCCATTTGGTAGAGGGAGTCGATTGTACGAGAGCTCGTCTCCAGGCTTTTACTTACCATTTCAAATTCAGTGATTAAGTCATTTTTTAACTTATCCATGTTTGACTTGTATCTTGCTGCGACAACCTGCTGGCTTTTACGTGTCTCTTCTACGATCTTTTTTGCCTTGTCTACGCATGCTAATGCGTTTGAAGCACATGCATTTGCTGTTCTTACACAAAAGCCTGGGCCATTTAGATCTGTTGAGTTCGTGCCACAAGTACCAGCACCGCTACCTGTACTTGTATCATCTGGACAAGAGATCATACCCTCAATGATTTCAGTTTTAAGATTTGATGCAAATTCTTCTTGGGAAACTTCAAATTTTGTTGCGTAAGACTTAAGGGCCTTAATTTTTTCACTAGCTGAGTAACCACCTGTTCTTGCATCTTGCTCAAATTCTTCTCTACAATCTTGTGCTAGAAGAGTTACAAGATCAGAAGCTCTAAGTCTTGTAGACGCTCCAACTTGTTGTCCTTTTATCGTGAATGACTTATCTGAAACAAATCCATATCTTGTGCCTGAGCTTTGTTGAGCGTCAGCAATCTTTTCCATCTTTTCTTCAACAGTATAGCGGTCATCGCTTAAGATTTTTGTTACATAGTTCTTAAAGGCACTATCAGCTTCGCGATTCGCCTTAGCTGAAATATTGGGATCATTAAGCTTGCCAACAAAACCTTGTATGCCGCCAAACTCGTTAGCGATATGATTGTTCATACAGCTGTTTTTCTCTTTCTTTTCCCAGTCGTATAGAACTTGGTCTATATCAACACTATCGCTTTCTATTGATTGTACAATTGAAGAAAGCTCTGGTTCATCTCCGAGTGCTTTGGATAAATCTTTTTGCATGTTGTCGAGATTGTTTTTTGCTTTAGTTGCTGCAATTGAAAAAGATTGCACTAGAGAATCTGCGTTCGTTGAGAATTCTCTTGTTCTTATCCCGCCAAGTGTATCACTAGGTGAGACGTTGATTGTCTTGGCATCACGTGCCTTTTTATAGGCCTCGTCTGCAATCTTTCTTATTTCAGTTTCATATTGCTTTTGCTTTGCAAAGAAATTCTCTGCACCAAGCTCTTCTGAGTTGTTTGCTAGAGTCTGTTCGATTCCTCTAAGTCCACCTTTTTGACCAAAGTCAGAAAACTGATTGTTAGAGAATAAGCTTTTACATTGAGGGTCATTGAATTTATCTTCAAAGTTAATATCTTTGAGTGCGTTTGCGTATTTCTCTCTTGATTCCCCAGTAAGACTATTTGATCCGGTACCGTTGAGTAGGATGTCGCCTTTTTTAATTTGATCAAGATCGTCTTCAGCTAATTTCTTGAAAACTTCTATTCTTTTCTCTAGAGACTCTTTCATTTGGCTGAGCATTTCTTCTCTGGCCAACAACTGTGTATTTAATTGATTCTTGGCCTTTTCGTAACAGCCTATACCTTGAGTGGTATATCTTTCGTGTCCTGCAGTTAGGTAGTTCTCTAGTGTGTTTACGTTTTTTTCTGCAACACTTAAAAGTGCGTCGTAATGTCCTTGATTGAAAAGAGCATCGTCTAGAGGTGCTGAACAACTAAGACCGCTACTTATTTGATCCGTTCTTGCTTGAAGAACAAAGCATCCGTTTTGTGCCAAAATAGGCGGAACCTGTGAAGGGTCAACTGGTTGAATGCCAAGGCTTTGCTCAAGTTGTGAGGCACTTGCTTGCGCTTGTTGGCTTTGCAAACGTAATTGATGTTGTTGAACAAAAGTTTGTCCAAGTTCATTAATAGCTTTCAAGGTTTTTGCAGCATCGGCCCAATTGTCTTGGGTTGCTTGCTCTTCTGTCTGTGCCATTAAATGGGTGGGTACAAACATCTGAAAGGACAATAGTAATGGCAGAATTCTAACTCTGCTTCGAACTTTGTCTCTTCCTGCTTTAAATCTTGACATGCTTTTTCCTCTTCTAATGAGCTTTTCAGTCTCTTTATCGGCTATAAGCCTCTGAAATATTAATTATCGAGACAAAAAAACCTTAAGGATATTATATGACCAAGTTTGCCACTCAGGTACTGGGGACACATTAATCTTGGCAAAATGCTCTGTTGAGATAA
>JAGSHJ010000378.1 GCA_023954595.1 Bacteriovoracaceae bacterium
AGCTTGAAGCTCCCCTAATGCGAATCTCAATCCAAATTCTTTCTCAGTTGCAGCAATAACCTGCATATGAGTCATTGAATCCCAACCATCTACATCATTGGCACTAGTTGATTCAGTAACTTCCAGGGAGTCATCTTCAAAGATGTCTCTTAAAATTTGAGTTTGAGTTTCTAGAATTTCTTGTTTATTCATAACATTTCCTTTAATTGCTTTTTGCAAACCTTTCCACTGTTATTAACTGGAAAGTTCTTTAGAAAAATAAACTTAACTGGAATCTGGTAAGGCAGTAGTACCTGTGCAAGATCCTCTCTAAGCTCTTTTTCTGATTTATTATTTTTTAATATTATAAAGTTTACGATTTCGTTTTCTAGTTCTTCATGAGGCTTAGCGATTGATACACTATCTTGAACATAATCCAGTCTATGAATGTAAGAGTCGATATCTAGAAGGTTTACACGAAATCCACGAGTTTTAATCGTGTCATCATTTCTTCCAGTAATAAAGAACTCTCCCCTCTCATTTTGAAACGCCACATCTCCAGACTTATAAAATGTCTCGCCATTTAACTCAATAAGCGCACTTTGAGTCTTATCGTTATCATTTACATACCCATGCATTAGTTGAGGGCCTGCAAGAAGAAGCTCGTTCTCATAAATGATCGATTTTGTATTAAGTACTGGACTACCAATTGAGACATTATGATTGTCTGAGTCTTGGTCTTCATTAAAGCTTAGCTTTTTACCATGAGAGTAGATTGTGAACTCTGTAGGCCCATAGAGATTATAAATGTGTCTGCCATTAAAATGCTTTTTACACTTCTCATAAAGACCCCAAGAGAATCTCGCCCCTGCAATTAAAATAGTTTGAAGGGAGCTAAAGTCCGCTCTATCCACCAACATGTCATTTAAGAGCATATTGATGTTATTTGGAACTGTAGAAGTAGCACTTATTTTATAAGTCTCTATCTCGTAAGCGAGTTTGAAGATATTTGCATTAAAGTCTGAAAAATGAAGGTGAAGACCTTTGGATAGAAATAGTCCTACATCCACAAGTGAGATATCAAAAGTGAACTCACTAATTTGTAAGAAATGATCATCTGCAGTTAAGTGATCAAAGTAAGTCTCGGCCCAATTATAAAAGTTCTGATAAGATGATCTTTTAATCTGGGCACCCTTAGGTCTTCCAGTGGAGCCTGAAGTAAAGAGAATATAAAGAATGTCATCATCGCTTGCAGCACGAGATTTAACCTCTTGTGCTTGGTGAGTCAGAATCTCTTTTTGAAATAGCTCTTCCGTGATTAATAAATCAAAGGATGTGTCTTCTTTGATCTGCTTTACTCTATCCATTGGATAGTCATGCTTCAGGGGAATATACGTAACACCCAGATCCATACAAGCTAGAATTGTTAGCATGTAGTGGTAGTCTTTTTTGAGCTTTATTGCGACTACTTTTGAGTTGCTGGCACTTACAAAGCTTTTAATCTTTTTGTACTCAGATATGACCCGCTCTTTTGGAACAAGTTCACCCTGTGTGTCATATAGAAATATATCTGATTCAAGTCTTTGCCTGATCGCATTTTGAAGCCACATGGCCTGTATAATACTTGCATCGGATTCGGAATATCAAGATGGTATTTTAAAAAGAATTAAATGAGCGCCGGAGCTGAATGCTCCGGCAATGGACTAGTATCGAGCGGAGCTGTAGTTATATTTAGAGACTCTATTCTTATTATCGAAGTAGACTGTAAATGTAGTAGTTTTAGTACTGGAGCTTGATGAGTAATTCGCTCCTCCGATATGCATTCCAGTCAGAGTTGTTCCCATAAACCCAAGCATTCCAGCGCCAATATCTCCATAACCAGCATCACTTTCAGAAGATCCTTTTGCATAGACCCACTGCTCTTCACCATCAGAAGAAGAGTTAATCATTTCCGGATGGCCTAATAGTTCTATAACCTGTGCTTTAGTGGTTACATTTTTTTTGATGTTCTTCTCAATTATGGTCTTTTTGAGTTTTGAATTTGATTTAGCTGGTGTGGCGCATCCAACAAAAATAGATAGGGTGATAAAGATAAGTGTTCTCATATGTTTCTCCTGTTTGTTTGTGTAGGAGGAAACTACAAGTTTGTTCCAACCACGTCCCCTTTTTGGAAGCGGATGAGCGGTTGTTTTTCATTTTTGAATAGCCCCCTAACCGCCTAATTTTAGATAAAGATAAATGTATATCCGTATTTTTATGTGAAATTGACAGGTGCCAACAGGAACTGGAAAACGCAGAGATAAAAGTAGCAGGTAAGGGCAAGGGTACTTACTACTACATTTAATTTCTTCTAAGCATGACTTATAATCTCGTCAATTAATCTATCTAGGTCTTCTTTTGTGGTCTGATTATTAGCGAATACATGTCTGAAAAAGATCGTTCCATCATCCCAAGAAGAGAAGTTAGTCATTACCTTGCCAGTCTTCATCACTTTATAACGCAAATCAAAATTATAGCGGTTAATGTCTACTTCAGGTTCTTCTGGAATAACCTGGAAACACACATTTAAATACTGTGGGTCATGTAGAAGTTTAAGTCTTGGATGAGCCTTAATCTTCTCAACTAGATGGTCACGTTTGTGCATCTGCCCATGAACAAGATCTTTTAATCCCTCATGGCCTAGAGACTTCCATACAAGCCATAGCTTTAGAGAGTCCACTTTTCTGCCACACTGCAAAGAATAAGGGCCTGTATCAAACTCGGAGTTTTCATATTCATGGAATAGATAGGTGGCCCCACCACCGGAGTTTGCTTCTTTTAGAGTTTCACCGTCTTTCACTAGGAAAAATGAAGTGATCAGCCCTGTGGCCAATAACTTGTGAGCATCAAAGGTAAAGGAGTCGGCCTTCTCTGAGCCTTTAATTAATTTTTTATGCTCATCAGAGAACATAACAGCTCCACCCCAAGCACCATCAATATGATGCCAAAGGTTATACTTTTCAGCTATTTCTTGATTTTTTTCTACTGGATCAAATGCACCCATAACGGTAGTACCAGCGGTACTAGCAATCATCATAGGTGTCTTTTTAGATTTAATCGCCTCATTGATTTTAATTTCTAAATCAACAGGATCCATTCTCCCCTGCTCATCGGTGTTAACACCAATTAAATTATCAAGGCCTATACCTAAAAGAGAGATGCCTTTTTTAAAACTGTAATGAGCTGCACTAGATACAAAGACACAAAGGTCTTGATTTGGGTTTCCACTTCTTTTGGTACTTGGAAACATTTTGGCCCTTGCGCAATGAATAGCGAGCATATTGGCGTTACTACCACCAGTGCACATGATGCCATCACCATTTTCATGGCCTATATTTTGAGCAAGCTCTCTAATGAGCTCCTTTTCCATAATTGTAGCAACAGGAGAGATCTCATAAG
>JAGSHJ010000424.1 GCA_023954595.1 Bacteriovoracaceae bacterium
ACTTTCAATTGAATAGTGTAAAAAGGTACGTACTCTTCAATGTACTGCAAGGGTTCGTGGTTAAGTCTTCTTGTTAAAAGCGTCGAATACTCATTTTCATAGTCTGTAGGTGAACCATTTATTTCTTTTGCTTTTTCTCTCAATCGAGCTAATTCGTATTCTGGTATATTTCTGATGTTCACTTTATTCTTCCAAGTTAGCCAAACGTGTAGTTTCATGATCGGCAATCAAAGCCGTGACAAAATCTTCTAAGTCCCCGTCTAGAACTTGATCAAGTCGTTTAATTGTTAAATTGATACGATGATCTGAAACTCTGTTGTCTTTATAGTTATAAGTTCTTATTTTATCTGAGCGCTCACCGGAACCTACTTGTTCTTTTCTGTCTTTAGCTCTTTCGGCAGCAGCTTCATCTTGTCGTGCTTTTAGTAGGCGTGCTCGTAAGATTCTCATTGCTTGATTTTTATTTTTTAATTGTGATTTTTCATCTTGACTGGTCACAACTAATCCAGTGGGGATATAGGTAATTCTCACTGCAGAATCAGTTGTATTAACACTCTGACCACCTGGTCCACTAGACCTATATACATCAATTTTTAAATCATTTGCTGCAATACTTAAGTCAACCTCTTCTGCTTCTGGAAGAACAGCAACAGTAGCTATCGAGGTGTGTACTCTACCTTGTGACTCCGTTTTAGGAATTCTTTGAACTCTATGAGCTCCTGCCTCAAACTTAAGTTTTGAATATACACCTTTGGATTTAATTGAGAAAATAATTTTGTTATAGCCTCCTTGATCTGAAGCTGTAAGTTCTATAGGCTCTACGTTCCAGGTATTTCTCTCTGCAAAACGAGTGTACATTTTATATAAATCCCCAACCCATATAGCTGCCTCTTCACCACCCGCACCAGGACGTATCTCTACTAAAACATCTTTTTCATCAAGAGGATCTTTTGGTAAAAGTGCAATTTTTATATCTTCGGTAAGGTCAATAATTGAAGATTTTGAGTCACTCACTAATGCCTCAAGCTCTGTTTTCATATCAGTATCCTCTTCAGATTTTAACATTTCTTCTGCATCAGCTATATCGCTGTTAAGCGTTCTCCATTCATTAAAAAGAACAACAATTGAAGTGACATCACTATGTCTTTTTGCTAGTTCAGCATATGCTTTTGGATCTGATGATATATCCATCTTTTGGAGCTCTGCTTCTATCTCTTCCAAAGAACTTTCTAAAGCTGTAAGTTTCTCAACTAATGCTTCATCCATTTTTTAACTCCTTTGATGTAGATAGTAGTTCATCAAATTGGGCATTATCTTCACTATATTTAATACAATTAGCCATAGATATTATTGCAACTTGAATCTGTTCATCACTGGGTATTTTTGTAGTTATTTTTTGAGTCCAAATTCCAGGCGTTGCAAAAATTTTGGAGATTAAAGAATCACTATTTTTAAAGTTAAATTTTAATATTTCATACGAAATCATTGCGACAACAAAAACATGTAACAGCCGTGTGATAAGAGTAAAAAATACATTAAGGGGTGGAATAAAGGGAAGAGTCAACAGGCTGACAAAAACTATTAAAAATATAAAAGAAGTACCACATCGAATATGCTCTTTTGGAAATTTTTTAACATCATCTATTTCAAGTGAATGTTCAGCTTCGAATGATGCTATGGTCATATGTTCTGCGCCATGATACTCAAACAACTCTTGAGCATCCTTTGTTTTACCAACTAGGTAAATGTATGTAATAACAATTAATCCTCTCAGAATGCCTTCAGTAAATCCCTTCATAGTTTGGGTAAGATCTAAGAGGTCTATCAATAATCTTGGCCCGACTATAAGAAGACTCAGTATTGACACTATAAGTAAAGTATTAGTAATTTTAGTAAAAAGAGTCTCTTCTTCTTGTTCGCCGTAATATAAAGTATCTGAAAGTGATATGCCTTTATAGCCCACATATAAAGAATCAATTAACGCTCCCACTCCTCTTACGAAAGGTATTTTCCAAATACCCTCTCTTTGCGTTAATGGAGTTCTTTTTTCAAAGTAATTATGAATTTGATTTTTTTGATCCCTTACAGCGAGAGACCAACCCTTTGGACTCTGTATCAGGACGCCACCAATTACAGCTTGTCCTCCATAGGCAATATTGTCTTTAGACATTTTGGGTGTATTAAATTAAGTTATTCTTCTTCTTGAGAAGAAGCTTCTTGTGGTGCTTGACGGGTACTTGTAGAACCGTACCTTTGTTTAAATCTCTCTACACGTCCTGTGGAGTCGACAAGTTTTTGTTTACCAGTAAAAAATGGGTGACTTGCACTAGATATTTCAAGTTTAACTAATGGGTAGTCGTTTCCATCTTCCCAAGAAATTGTCTCACTTGTTTTAATTGTAGAACGAGTGAGAAATGCAAAACCTGCGTCTTCATCTTGGAAAACTACTTCTCTATAATCTGGATGTATGCCTTGTTTCATATCTACACTCTAACTTACTTGTTGTTTTTTGCGACATCTTTTAAGAAGGCTTCATTGGTTTTAACAGTTTTGAACCTATCTATTAAAAGCTCTGTAGCACCGCTCTCAAGTCCAACTAACACTCTTCTTAGTGCCCAAAGGGATTGTAGCTCTTGTGGTGAAACAAGTCTTTGTTCTTCTCTAGTTCCAGAAGGTGTGACATCAATGGCTGGGAAGACACGTTTATCCGCAAGACCTCTATCAAGCTTAAGTTCCATGTTTCCAGTACCTTTGAATTCTTCGAATATAACCTCATCCATTTTCGAACCAGTTTCAACAAGAGCTGTTCCAAGAATTGTTAAGCTTCCTCCGCCTTCTATGTTTCTCGCTGCACCAAAAAATTGCTTTACTGGGGTAATTGCAGTTGAATCTAATCCACCGGAAAGAATCCTACCACTGGCTGGAGATGCCAAGTTGTGTGCCCTAGCTAAACGAGTAATAGAGTC
>JAGSHJ010000341.1 GCA_023954595.1 Bacteriovoracaceae bacterium
ACTTAAAAGATTCCATAAACAACATATTGGAAAATCTTTAAACGCTATAGATAATGTCCCTGTAGAGTTAAGAGATATAACTACAATGACTATGGCCATTGATATTGAAAAACTTCCAGATGCAAAAGAGTTAATAAAAAAATTCAGACGAGATCTATGCAACTTCTTAGAAAACGATAAAAAAAATAACGTTTACAACTTAAATATTCAATTAATCCCCTTAGCAGATAAGGTATCAACATGAAGAATATGTTATTCACTTTACTCTTTTTTATTTCTTTTAACTCATATTCTTTATCAAGGGGCAATGAAGGTGGTAACGGAGGGGATCCAATACGCTTAGAGTTTATAAAAATAGGAAATGAGCTATTAAATGAATATAAAGACAGTATTATGTCTAAGTTTGGACAAGGTAAACTCAATCAACTTAAAACCAAACTATCTATTAAATACATTTCTCTGACAGAGAAAATTCTATATGACAATGGTGGAAGCATAGTCTCTGCTATAGGTTCTTCTGATGGCATTGTACTTTACATAGGAAATGAACAACCAGATCTTGCATGGAGTAATTTATTAACAAATGCCATGACATCAAAGAAGCTTATCTTTCACGAGATGTTAAGACTTGTAGGGATAAATGACGATGATTATATATACACAAATCAAATAATTAAGTTGTCGGGAAAAGTAAACCTGAAACAAATAATTGAAATTCCAGATTCAATCCAGCCTCTAACTATCAATGATCTTGTCTCTAAAGGTTTAAGGTATGATATCACTCCTCAATCAATATGTGGGGATGCTGAAGGTTTTCAACTTTCTTTAACAGCTAGTATTGAATGCTTTCAAGATAATAATACTTGTAGCATTAGAAACATTTGGACAAACAACGAATTATTCGAGTTCAAGCTAGACAACACGGCACACAACAAACGTTTTATAAGCTCTACAACACTAAATAAAGCACGAGCTGTTTTATCATGTGATTACAAGAGAGAGTTAATGAATAACTGCAGTTCTAACAACCAAGAAGTTGTTTCATCCCTAAGTTGTAACCTACTTTTATCAGACCAGCTTAAATATGATGGAACTCTTCAACTGCAGCAACAACAACAGCAGCAACAGCAACAACAGCAACAGCAGCAACAGCAACAGCAAGATAACAGACTTGATAATAAAGTAAGTGTCCATGGTGGAGAGAGAGGTTAAACTCTCAACAACTTTAGGTCCTTTGAATTCCAGAAAGCACACCTTCCCAAAAGTCTGAAGTTTCAGATAGAGTCTCTACATAATCCTTGGTGTCTCGAATACGTTCTGACGGAAGTTTCTTATAGTCTAAAATATCTTCGACGGGCACGTAGCGAAAAGTAAGATTAATTCTTCGGGTACGATAATTTGTTAAATGATCTTCGAATTGTTTCTTCTTTTTGCTTTCTACTCTTTGTACACGATGAAAGAGTTCATCTTTAAATTTATCACCCCAAAAAACGAGCAAAGAAGCATCATCCAGCCATTGTTCATGCACCACATTTCTTGGATCATTTGGCCTGCCCTTAACAAATTGGAACCAGGCCTTTTCCCCAAGAGAAATACTTGCAACAGGTCCTGGCTCGGCGTCTTTATGGTCCCCGACGGTCGCAGAGTCTTGCTCAACTCCATCCGTAATTTTGGAGCCATAATAATTAATCAAGCATGTATTTAGGTGCCATTTGGCGGGGATATCATCTCGAGGTGCCATTTTTCTGGCCATTTGTTCAATCTGATTCACAAGCTCGCGCATAAGAGGCGGAAACTTCTCAGCATTCACACAGCGATACTCTATATCATGTGGTGGATGGTAATAGCCTAAGCAGGCAAATTGCCAATTTCCAAGCCAATACACAGGCCTTTTTAAGGAGCGATGGGTATCTCCCTTAGGAGGAGGATTACATTCACAGTAGCGTTCTTCCCAAATGGGATGGAACGTTTTAATCTCATCCACTAAGCACTCTCGCTTAGGCCCATTCAAAAAGCCTGCATTATAATAAATGCCTGGGATAATTTTTTTAGAGTTTGATTTACGAAAGCGTTGGGCCATTGGGCGTTACCTTATTTTGCACCCTTTTATCATAGTTCCAACACCGCCAACAAGCGCAATACCGTAAAGAATTTACAGGGAACTAGAATAACTTATGTAATTATTTCATGGTAACAAGCTTGTGTAACACTTCGTTACACGAGCTCTGGTTCAGGATCCCGGGCTGCGCTATAAAAGTCCTATGAATTATGACTATCGAAACATTCTCAGAAACAGCTTCGACCAAAGAGCCTCGCGTAATAGCCAGTACTCTTTGCGCTCGTTCGCAAGGGACTTGGATGTTCCGCCGCCGAGGCTTTCGGACATTTTAAATAATAAGCGAGGCACCTCACTTGAGCGTGGCAAAAAGATTGCGACAAGATTGAACCTGGGAAAAAAAGAGACTGATCTTTTCCTTCTTTCAATTCAGGCCCTGCACTCAAGAAGCCCAAAGGCCAAAAGTGTCGCCGAAAGAAAGCTTCTGGAAAGGTTTAGAAATGATGAAAAAAACTTTTTGGACGAGGATAAGTTCTCCCTAATAGCAAACTGGTACCACTACGCAATCCTAGAGCTTCTCACTACAGATGATAAGTTCACAAGTGAGTTACAGATTGCAAAAAGACTGGGGATTTCCCACTTTTGCGCTAAAGAGGCAGTGACTAGGCTCGGACGACTCAACCTTATTGCAAAAGACTTGGATGGCAACTTCATAGCTTTGACTGAAACGACTTGCACAACAAATGACGTTGCATCTGCCGCTTTAAAGCTACACCAGGAAGAGCAATTGAAACTCTCCCAAAAAGCTTTATACGAGCAGGATGTAAACACAAGGGAAATTGGCTCCACCACCATTGCAGTAGACAAGGAGCAAGTGCCGGAGCTTAAAGAGCTCATAAGAGATTTTAGAAAGAAAATAGCCGCCATTGCGGACAATTCACAAAATAAAAATAGCGTATATCTTTTAGGAACCCAATTAATAAGACTTGATAAGGAGTTAGAAAATGAAAACGATTAAAATGGCCGCAATGCTGCTATCAATACTAGCAAGCCTAAATAGTTTCGCTTCCCGCGAGGGAGGCAATGGCGGAGACGGTGTAATATTGACGGGAAGATCATTTCCGCATATCTCAAATGTTCATGTATCTTTATCGTGGGATGAGACCTTTGATAATTTAAGATATAGGCCGACAACAGAATACCAGCTGTTCTCACTTGATCTTGTAGATATGGGGCTTGCCAAAAATCCATCTTTAAGTTTCCCTAACGCAATTTCACAAACTAATGATGCTGTTTGTGTTGATGAGTTTGGTTGTTATGAAATAGCGAACACTGCAATTTTTAATAAGCTTATCAAAAGAAAAGGAATTTTCGGAAATGAGCTAAAAGCGAAAACACTAACACCTCGTAAGGAATTCGCACTGACATCAGAGCTCGCAGAGCTTTACCAAAGATATTCAGAGTATTCAGAAAAAGCAAATGACATGATTATCGAAAACGCTGCTGCATGTGCTTTTGGATGTGAAAAAACTCCTTATACAGAGGGAGAGATTCTTAAGAACAGGGAAAAGAGAGACAATGCTGCAAATCAGTATATGAATTTAGTTAGAAACACAATGCCCCAAATACGTAAGAAGCTTTACTCGCCGGAAACAATTCTTTCGATTGGCATCGTAAATAAGCTTGAGGAAATTCAAACGGTAAGCCCTAAA
>JAGSHJ010000233.1 GCA_023954595.1 Bacteriovoracaceae bacterium
CTTCTTTCTTTTTAACAAGTTCATTAAATAGGGGAACGATTCGTCTTCCACCTTGGTCATAAACCGTTTTTGGAAGGTTGTCAGTCTCAAGTACTGCCGCATTATCAACCCAAATCTTATCTGCTGATACTTGGATTTGAACACCCGCGGTATTGATCGATTGAGATTGTGAGTTTGGCAGCTCTATCCCTTGAGGGACGTTTACTACAACACCTGAGGAGTTGTAGCTTTTAAGAAGAAATACAAGCAGAATGACCAGAATATCTAAAAGGGATGTGATATCCACTTCGATAGGGCCTTTCTTGGCTTGTCTTCTTTTATTTGTTATCGATCTAGTTCTGGCCATGATTCCTCTTAGCTCATTAGGTTTCCAAAAACGATTTTGTTGAACAGCTCTTTCACTCTCAAGTCAATTCCGTCTTTGTCTTTGATGTAAATCTCTTCGTCAGTCTTATCCAACATTCTAACAGCATCCATGATCTTAACGATTGTTTCGTAAGTCAGATCAACCTTGGGCTCAAACACAATTGATTTCTCTGTTGTGTTCGCCTTTTTTATTTGCACAAGAAAGTTATGCAAAGCGATCGTGTCATAGAGTCCATCTTTATTTTTCGGGATTCTTTTTATAGTTCTAGAGGGTAGTCCTTTAGCTATAGTGAATCCTGAATTTGTAATAGACAGAGTCAACGCCAAAGGTTTTTTCTGATTCTTTGGCGGAGGCGAGTCGGACACTATTGGAACATCACTGTTTATTTCGAAGATTTTTACAAACTGTGCCGACATCAAAAGAAAGAATATGAAAATAAATACAGCATCCAAAATAGGAATTAGATTCAAGCGTTGAGGTTCTTTCTTTGAATGTCGTCTAGTTGGTAGTTTATAACTCATTCAATTATTCCTGAACTTGCTCTTTAGTTCCAAGTAGATCTAGAAGTTTTACGCTGTACTCGTCAACTTCATTAACAATCTTCTCAGCTTTGGCATTTAACCAAGCGTGAAGAACCATCACTGTAATTGCAGCAAAAAGACCAAGTGCAGTTGTATTCATGGCAGTTGCAATACCTTTTGCAAGAAGCTCTGCTTTTTGTGCTGGATCTGCTGCAGCAACTGCAGAGAAAGAAGCAATCAAACCTTGAATTGTTCCTAGTAGACCAAATAGGGTAAGAACGTTTGCTACTAGTTGCATGTAACCTAGACGAAGCTCAACTTTAGGAACAACTTCTAGAGCTGTTGCATCTAGAGCGTTTTGAATTTGCTCTGAACCTTGGTTTGCTCTTTTTAATCCACTCTTAAGAACCCTTGGCAAAGCCGCCACTGACCCCGAGCAAACTCTAATTGCACCCTGAATATCATTTGATAATACATATCTCTGAATCTCATTCATGAATGAAGGACCATCCACATCAAAAGTCTTTGATAATTTTTTGAATCTCTCTATAGCGATTGCAAGACCGAATCCCCAAACACCTAAGATAACAAACATAAAGAATCCACCGCCTTGTATGAACGATGCCAGTGTGTTTATTATTTCTGTTGTGCCTTCCATGCTTTCTCCTCAATTAGAACTAAATTGTTATAATCACATTGTAGGCCAGAATATATCAGCCATAAAACAGACAAAAATTGCCTATATAACGAGTTATAATTGATTGGAATGGTAGGGGAGAGTTAAACAGGCCCTTAGGCCTGCTCGTCGATGTAATGTTCTGGAACTATGTGTCGCTCGATACCTTCGATAAAGATATGGATGAGCTTAATATGGATCTCTTGGATACGATCTGTAATTTGGCAATCGACCACTAAAGGCACATCAACCATGTCTTTAAGCTTGCCACCAGTCTTTCCTAGAAGACCAATTACTTTCATGTCTTTTTTCTTGGCTTCTTCCACTGCCAAAATAACATTTTGTGAGTTGCCTGAAGTTGAAATCGCTAGAAGGGTGTCACCTTTCTTTCCCCATGCTTGAACATGTCTAGAGAAGATGTATTCGTAACCATAGTCATTGGCCACACAGGTGATATGACTTGGATCGCCCATACCCATTGCCGCAATCGGAGCTCTGTCTTTGCGATAACGTCCAGTAAGCTCTTCTACAAAGTGCATAGAATCGCACATAGAGCCGCCATTTCCGCAGGCCAGAATTTTTCCTTCGCTTTGAATCGATGCAACCATAGTGGATACGGCCTTTTCAATTAAAGTGAAGTTTTGTTCGTCGGCTACAAATTTGTTTAAGACAGTTTGAGCTTGGACTAGAGAATTTTTGATGTATTGCTTATTCATAAATAAAAAAAGAGGCCGAATTATTCGGCCTTCAAATTATACTAAATCGTTGATGTTTTTAAGAATTTCCGACTTAGGCTGGTTGCCAACCAAAGTGCTTTTAACTTCTCCACCTTTAAAAAAGATTAGAGTAGGGATGCCGCGGATACCGTATTGCTGAGCTAGTTCACCAGCTTCATCAACGTTAACCTTTACAACTTTTGCGTTCTCGCCAAGCTCATTTGCTATTTCATCAAGAACAGGTGCTAAAGCTTTACATGGTCCACACCACTCGGCCCAAAAATCAACAACAACTGGTCTGTCGGATTTCAAAACATTTTCTTCAAAATTGTCTGTGCTTACACTTTCAAGACTTGCCATAAATATCTCCTAAATATCTCTTAAGAACATAAAATTACCATATCCTCACTCAAATAACTAGCGCTTAGCCGTATAAATAGGTGAGAGTTTTGCACTGTGTAAGATAAAGGCTATTTTTGCTGCTTTTATATAATGGAACCTTCTTGTATCATTAGGGTATGAAGAGAAGATACCTGTTGAAAACAGGCATAAATACATCAAGGATATCAAGATTGTTGGCCAAAGCTGTGGATTTATTCATAGTTTTAATTTTATCCACACTCTTTTATCCATTTGGTCTTATTTTGGCCTTGGCCTATATTGGGGTTTCAGACTCTTTATATGACGGTCAATCAGTTGGTAAGAAACTAATGGGTTTTGCTGTTATCTCATTAGAGGACGGTAAGCCTTGTTCAATGAAGCAGTCAGTTATTAGAAACCTCCCAATAATGGTTCCAATGGTATTTGCAATAATCCCACTATGGGGATGGATCTTTTGCAGTATCTTGGCAGTGCCTTTAATCCTTTTAGAGGTATATTTGTTATTCAAACTTGATTCTGGTCACCGTTTAGGTGATGTAATGGCCGACACGAGTGTTATTGCTAACGATCCAAATCGTATCGATATTCGTAAAGCTCAACAGGGATGGTTTGAAGAAAAAAACATGTCGCCATGCAACCGTTGCACAATGTAATATATCCGCGCTAAAACCAATCTTAAATTAATATTTAAAAAGGATCTGAATGAAGCGCAGACTCATTATTGTCGATATCAGTAGTTTTATCTTTAGAGCGTTTTTTGCAATTAGGCCTATGCACGCACCAGATGGTCGTCCAACAAATGCTGTTTATGGCGTGACAACCATGTTGATGAAGCTTATTCAAACATACACTCCAAGTCACATTGTCCTAGCTCTTGATTGCAAGGGAAAGTCATTTAGAAATGATGTATATGAACTATATAAGGCCAATAGAGGGGAGACTCCAGAGGATCTAATTCCTCAGTTCACAATGATTGCAGAGCTTATCGACAAGCTTCAAATACCTCAGAAAGGAATTGATAAGTATGAGGCCGACGACGTTATTGGCTCTCTTGTTGTTCAACACCAAGATGACTTTGACGAAGTTTATATTGCATCAGGAGATAAAGACTTAATGCAGTTTGTGAACGGCAAGGTCAAGATGCTCGATACAATGAAAAATAAGCTCTATGGAGCAAAAGAAGTTCATGAAAAAATGGGTGTTCACCCTGATCAGATAATGGATTATCTATCTTTAGTGGGAGACGCTTCAGATAATATTCCAGGTGTTAAAGGTATTGGGGCCAAGGGAGCTGCAAAGCTTCTAGAAGAGCACAAGAACCTAGAGACGATATTGGCCAATAAAGAAACCATTATGCCAAAGCGTGCTCAAACGGCACTTATGAATTATGAAAAAGATGCTCTGATTTCAAAAGAGCTTGTTAAGATTGTCACAGACTTGGATTTGAATTTTCACCATGATGATTTCAAATTTGAACTTAAAGGACATCCAGAGCTTCTTGAATTCTTAGATTCACTGAACTTCAAGTCCATTAGAAACAAGCTCTCAGATGGTGTTACTGATCAAAACTTTTCTAAGCCACAAAGCTTTATCGATTATTCAGCGGTAAAGACGCAGGAGAAATTCACTGAACTTCTTGGGGAGCTTAAAACGCAAGATCAGATCTTTGTTGAGCCATTTTTTGACCACGACAATTATCACAAGGTTGACGCTCGTTATGTAACAGTTGCCACAGGCGAGAAGAGCTTCATCATTTATGTGGATGCATTTTCAAACTACTTGGAAGTGACTAAAGAGATTCTTTCACTTGAAAATATTCTTATTGTTGGAACAAATCTAAAGAGCATAAGCTCTGTTGCTATAAGAGAATCAATTAAATTAGAGAAGTCTTTTGATATCCAACAAGCTCACTTCGTATTGGATCCAGATAAAAAACATGATCTTCAAAGCATCGCCAAAGAGCACTTGGATGAAAATGTTTTATCCCTTAAGGAGCTTCGCAAGGAAAGCCTTGAACAAGAGACAAGTGTTCGAAACTTTGAGTATGGCCTTGCAAAAAGAGCATTTGCTGGAATTCGAATTTATCCTTGGTTAATTAAAAAACTTAAAAAACAAAACCTATTTGAAATCTATAATGAGCTGGATATGCCACTTATTCCTATCCTAAGTGAGATGGAGATGTATGGGATAAGCTTGGACAAAGATTTCTACGCAGAGCTTGAGGTTGAATTTAGCAAGCAAACCGAAGAGATTGAGAAGAAGATTGCTGAAGTCAGTGGTGAGGAAATTAATTTAAAGTCTCCAAAACAGGTATCCAAGCTACTTTTTGAGACTCTTGAGTTGCCTGTAATTAAAAAGACTAAAACAGGTGCATCCACTAACTCACAAGTATTAGAGGAACTCGTTGCAATGGGACATGATGAAGTTCCTTCAATGATTCTTCGCTATCGTGAAGTTGATAAGCTTTTAAGTAC
>JAGSHJ010000503.1 GCA_023954595.1 Bacteriovoracaceae bacterium
CAAATGCACAAACAATTAACCCAAAGGTTATCTTTTTTGATGTTAATGAGACAATGCTTGATTTGGATTCAATGAGAGAGTCTGTAGGTAAGGCCCTTGGTGGTAGAACGGAACTATTGCCTTATTGGTTTTCTAAAATGCTTCATTATTCTTTGGTATCTACTGATATAAATAACTACCAAGACTTTGGTAAAATTGGTGTTTCATCTTTAATGATGGTTGCTAATGAGAACAACATTAAATTAACCCAAGAGCAGGCAAAGAAGGCGATTGTTACTCCTTTGTTGAAACTTCCGCCTCATGCTGACGTTATCCCTAATCTAATTAAATTAAAGAAAGCTGGTTTTAAACTAGTGACGCTTACAAACTCTTCAAACTTTGGAGTTAAGTCACAGTTGACCAATGCTAAAATGATTCAATTATTTGAAGAGAGACTAAGTATTGAAGATATCAAAATATATAAACCAAATGTTAAGTCCTATGAGTGGGCACTTAAGAAGATGAATGTAGAAGCTAAAGACGCAGTTCTAGTCGCAGCTCACGGCTGGGATGTTGCTGGTGCTAAGGCCGCTGGGATGAAGGCCATTTTTGTAGCAAGACCTGGAAAGAGTCTGTACCCATTATCTATTCAACCAGACTATGTTGTAAAAGACTTCAGCGAGCTTCCAAAAATTATTTCTAAAAAGAGTGAAGAATAAAAAATAAGCAAAAGAAGAGGTCTCTTTAAAGAGACCTCTTTTATTTAATCAAGGTGAGAATATTTGCTATCAGTTAAAGTTCTCAAGAAAGCTACGATGTCATCCTCTTCAGCATCGGACAAACCAAGATCACCCATATTTCCAGTGATGATTTCAGTTGTAACTTCTGGAGCTCTCCAAGGCATGTTTGTCTCTGGGTTGATGGCACCTTCTACATCTCTAGTATTATAGAAGTGAACCACTGTTTTGAGCTCTTTAAAAACTCCATTGTGCATATACGGTGCAGTTACAGCGATATTTCTAAGTCCCGATATTCTAAATTTACCTTTTTTGCGAACATCAGTGACAGATGGATTCTTAAATAGTCCGTTATCTATGCCCTTACCATTGAGTTGGCGAACTTTCGTGTTAGCTGGTACACCAATATTTCTATATCCAAAATTTGTAAATAATGGCCTAGAAGACTGAACGGCATGACACTTAATACACATGGCCTTCCCTTTAAATAGCTTCAGACCTCTACGTTCTTGTTCATTTAGAAGTCCCTTATCAAATTTAGAATCAAAAGGAGAGATTGAATCTGATTTTTCAAATTGTGCAATGGCATCTGCAACTGCCGTGAATGCCTTATTCGAATCATTTAAGATCTTATCGCCGTAGATATTTTTAAAAGCTTGAACGTATTCATCATTCTCCATAACTCTTTCTACCACTGCTTTGGCATTTGGCATTTGCATTTCAGAACCATCTAAAAAGGGACCTTTTGCTTGCTCAACCAAATCTGCTGCTCTTCCATCAAAGAATTGCCCACCAAAGAAAAATCCATTTCTTTCATAAAATGCAGGAGTGAATTTAGCATAGGTAACAGTAGGAGCATTTCTGTCTCCAAGTGAATGGCCGTCTTGACCTACGGATACTGCACCATCAGTTACGTTGTAGCGATTATCAATAAAGCCGTGATCTGGATTGTGACATGTAGCGCAAGACATTGTTCTATTTAATGATAAGTTTTGATCAGAGAAGAGGGCCTGTCCTAGTGCGACTTTACTCGAAGTTAAACTAGCTTTGGTCTGTTCTAACTGGGGTTGCGACGCATAACTACTTATGCTTAAAAACAATGCCGCAATAGCTGTAGCTCTCATTGTATTCTCCATGTCCATATGGGGCGATAATGTTTGAAATAAAAAAGTCATAAAATCTTAGCAATTGATAAATTATGAGTAAACATTTTGATGCTAAAAACTGAGAGCTAAACCAGCCTAGACTTTACCTATAAATGCTCATGTCATAAGCTATAAAGCACCCTTATAGAAAGCATTGGATATAATAAGATGATAAAAATCAGCGTTTTAGTTTTACTGTCGCTCATGGGGACATGTTTTTCACAAACATATGAGCAGATGAAAAGCGAATA
>JAGSHJ010000479.1 GCA_023954595.1 Bacteriovoracaceae bacterium
AAAGAAATTGTAGCCAGGCGGTTTGCTGATGAGCACGAATATCCTATGGAATATGTTCACGAGGCTTTTGCTTTTTTACATCCTTTTTTAAACGCTGGTAGAATACCTTTTGAAGAAGATGTATTGGACGATTTATACGGTTTCCCTAAAGAAATCACAGAAGCCTCTAGAATTTATTTTTCTATTGGAAGAAGAGACGCCAAACTAGAATATCAACACCAAACTTTAGCGCTATGAGTCAATTACCAAAGCCATTATCCAACTACGTAAGCAGGTTCAACGAGCAGTACAGTCATCTAAAATTAGCAGAAATCAACAATGAGCAATTGATTGAGCTCATGACATCGCAAAAAGCCGCAATCAATAACTTATTTATGGCGGGTTTGGGAGCTTCTACGCTTATCCTAAGATTGGGTGCAGTAATTCAGCTTTCTAAAAAATTAGAAGAAGGCACACCAGAAGACGATGCACTGCTTATGAAGCAAATCGTAGACAACTTAAGAGAAAATTTACCTAGTGACACCAGCTGGAAAGTCATTTGGTCCATTACATGTCCAGAAGATAGCCCATGGAGAGCATGTATTACTCCACCAAAAGGACAGCAATCGCTTATGGAACGGTTTATCACCTTTAGAAATAAATATGTTCACGGTTACATTTCTTTGAGGGAACAAGACGTTAAGAAAATTGCAGTTGGAATAGCAACTTTAAACGAATTGGTGAATGAAACCAGTCAGCTTTTTAGTGGAACCGAAATCAAAGAACAAAAAGATCAATTTTTCTTTGTTGAAAAAGGGAATAAAATACCTCTTCACCCTTTCTTACAAAAGGGAACTAAAGATGGGTTGCCGTATATTTTCCAAGGTTTGTACAACAATAAAGATATTGCAGAACTAATCAGTATCTACTATGGAGATTCAGAAAAACAAGATGGTGCTGAACATTACGAGTCGATTTTTGAACCCATGCGTAAAGCCTTAAAAGGTGGTGCAGGACAAGTGTTTGATCACAGTAACCGAATAGCTTACTACAGTGAATGTTTTGTGGGTAGAGATAAAGAGAATAAAGCAATTGTAGATTGGGCAACCACCCAAAGTGACCAAAATATATTGCCTGTTTTTTCTACTGCAGGTATGGGCAAAGGGGCATTGATTGCCAATATTATTCAAGAACTTTCCGATATAGAAATTAACATACCTGTATTACATCATTTTTGTGGCAGTGGCATACAAAACAGTTTGCATGCCACGCTGTATCATTTTATCATTCAAGGTAAAAAGCAACAGTTTTGGAAAACTGAAGATGAAGAGATATTAAGAAAATTAAACCGCTTACCAAGCAAGTATACTGATTTAATCATACTTTTTCATCAATTATTAGACGAGTGTTTTACGCCTTCAAGAAAGAATATAACAGGAAATCTAGTGATTATATTAGACGGCTTGGATGAAGCAGCTGTAGCATATCCTCAACTTAATATATCTGATTGGTTCTACAATTATGATGAAGATGGAGAAGTTACAAATAGCTGGGAAAGCAAATCAAGTATCAAGTGGATCTTTACATACAGAGAAGGATTTTATAGATTCCCTGAAAGCAACAAAAATAAATCCATTAATACTCTTCAACCTCTATGTGGCCTTACTAAAGAAGCAGTAAAAAAGGCACTTGAAAAATTTAACCCTTCAAAAGAATTTTTAAGTCAAGTAATTATTAGAGGAGCCATTCAATAAATATATGATAGAACCAATTTACTTAAGATATGTGCATGATAGTCTTAGCAAAGGCTCGCTGAATGCCGAAAACGCAGCAGCTTTGCCTCAGGGCTTCATTGGTATATATGAGCAAGAGTTTACTCAAAAAACAACAGCTAATGAGCGTAAAAAAGTACTACATCAACTAGCGCTTTGGGCACTTTTCAAAGGGCCGGTTTCTGCAAATATGGCTGCTGCTGTGTTGGAGTTGGAAGAGGAGCAGATGAAAGATTTAGTTGACACCTATTCTAGCTGGTTTAATAGTCCGGAAAGTGGCAAGTATCAATTGTATCATGAACGATTAAGGGTGTATCTACTCCAAAAGCTAAAGGCAGAAGAAATACAAGTACTCAATGAAAAATTAATTTCCTTTTTAGAAAGTGCTGTAAAACAAGCTAAGGGAGAGGAAGATGAATACTATGCCCTAAAGCATTTGCACCAGCATATGGCCTTGGAATCACAATTAGGCAACCATTACGATCGCTTACACGGCTATGTAAACCAAGAAAGCTTGTGGAGAAGACAAATACAACTTTCCAAGGGTTATGCCTGGAGTCAAAATTCGGTTCAACAAGGCATAAAAGAAGGGGC
>JAGSHJ010000199.1 GCA_023954595.1 Bacteriovoracaceae bacterium
TCAAAACTAAAAGCATGCTCATGATCTTTTGCTTGATCATTAAGAGTTGTGAGGAAATTATCTCTGTCTTTTTTTGGTATATGAGAAACATCTACTTCAGAATCAAATCGAAAGAACTGATTCCATCTTCTAGATAGAAGCTCTCCCGCTCTAGCGCCAAAGTTGCCAGGCAGGGAGTATTCACTGTTCCATGTCTCAGGAAGGTAATAGATTGCATTCTCGTATCGGAAAGTTCTGTTCTTCCCTTTCTTTGCTAAGATCCCGTCATCGATAGCTTGTGCGAGTGCTAGAGTGAAATCCATGTTACTCTCCAACTCTTCTCTAGTGAAAAAGTAAGGGATACTATCGAGGACTTTTTGTACTAAATAATTTTCAATAACTACCCTGTCATCAATCTCGCTAAACTTAAACTCGACTTCTTTGGGCCTAGGTGTTGGATTAGGCCTTCGAACAACAACCTCATCATCAACCACGACAGTAGATGGATCTTTTTGGAGGTCAATGTCACCAGAGCTTGTACCAGATATCTTACTGTTAACATGAAGCCAGACATCGTCGTACCTAAGTTGCTCATGTAAATCAATAGTATCACTTTCTTCAATCACTTTTGAAATGAGGTTCATGAAGCCATCTTCTATTAGAACTTTGTCTCCTGAACGTTCAACACAGGCATTTAAAAGAGACTGACACTCCATCGGCATGCCCATTCCCTCTAAAAGGTTAAGGGCCTGTTTATTTAATTCATTAAGCCTGCTCTGCATTGACTCTAACTTGTGTGCCTTAGAGACTTCACCGGAGTTTGCAACAGATGAGTTAATAATTTTAGTGAAGTTTAAAATACTTTGATCATACGCATGATCCTTAAATTGAGAGTGAGCATAACGGCCGTCACGACTCTTTTCGCGTTCAGCTAGGATTGCCAACATTCTTACATCGGCCAACCCTATATTAAAGTATTTCCTCTTAAAAGAGCTCTGCTCACCATTTTGCTCATTGATTATGTCTTTAAGATAAGGCAGGACTTCGGCCAGTGCCGTTCGAGAAAGTTTATTATCTGGGTGATTAAATAGTTCATATACTTTATTGAACTCTGGTTCGCTTTTACGCTTGTCGCGCATCTGCTCGAGCATGGACAGTATTTCTTTTTCTAGTCTAAACTGCTCCTTGGAACGAGAGTGCCTTAGACTAGCATAGGCCAGGCGATGGAGACTAATTCCGGCCTGAAGATTTAGGAATTTTTGAAGTTTTTCACCTTCAATCTGACCAGAGCTAATCATATCTGAAAGAATACTTTTACAAGTAGAACTCACTTGTCCTAGGCAAATGCAGGATAGTAGAAGAATGGATATGAGAAGCTTCATACCTATCTATTCGGTATTTCCACTTCAATCTTGAGCTTTTTAGTCCGGCTAAGTTATTTAAATGATATGATTAATTCAGTTATAAGTGGCCAATTGGTAGCACTGCCATATGCTGTCGCACTGCCCGTTATTTCCCTTATATTTATTAATAGCAAATAAAACCTTATCTACCTTTAATGAGTCAACAGCTGATAAAGACTCTGTTCTAGTAATCTCTTGAGTTTCTCGTTTAATAGTATGCATAAGCTTGAGGAAGTAGCCTTCACCCGGTCCTTTAAATGTCAGACCTGCCAATCGCTGATAGTAAATTTGTAAATACTCGAAGATTGAATAGCGGCCATTAATATGCTTGGAAGCTAAGGGGTCTATCTTGGAAAAACATAATAAGGTTATATTCTCACTTTCACTTTTTTCAAGATACTCTTCACACTCTTTCTCACTATTTACATCTCCCTTAACCATTGAAATTGTTTTAGGTTTCGCTGTTAATTTATAGGACTTGCCATCTTTTACAAAAAGAAACTTGTCACTCTTTTTGCTGTAGAGGATTTCAAATGAACTTATATTTATTAAAAAACCCTCAGGAGAAAAAGTCATTTTGACTTGATCCTGCCCACCACTTTGCTTATATGTGAACCGAACAACTTGAGCTGAAGCACAAGAAGAAATAAATAAGAAAAGAAAGATATAATTCATATTAGGGATATTACTACAATCTAATTTGGTTTTTAACTAATTTGTATAGCTCGTCTAACGATATACTTCAGGGCAGAAGTAACCACCCGTAATCGCAATGATCCTACAATTCCGATCGTTATAGGTCATCTTTTACCGAGCTAGGCAAACAAAAGGTAATTGAAAATTTAGTAATGAATTCGGGGAAAGCGACCAGAATCTATGGCTAATTATGAGCGATTTTAAAACATTGCCTTATATTATCGCACTGGCCAAATATTGTTTGATACTTATGCACCATACGCTTAACCTCATTCACCTTAAGAGATTCCACACCAACAAATGTATCAGTCCGGACAACTTCCTGTGTATCCTTCTTTAACACTTGCATAAGCTTTGGGAATGAGTGTTTTCCTTGGGATGGAAAGCTTAGACCCGCAAGGCGGCCATAATATATCTTTAAATACTCTGAAATTGAGTAACGGTCATTGATATAATTAACAACCAAAGGATCTAACTCTGAGGTACATAATAGCGCCAAATAGTCCGTGTCACTGTCTTCAATATATTCTTCACACTTCTCTTCATTATTAGACCCACCTCTATTCATGGCAAGTTTCTTGGACGACGGTGCCAACTCAAATGGTTTGCCACTAGATACAAAAAGTAACTTGTCACTTTTTCGAGTATAAAAGACATCAAAAGATTTGAGCTTTACCACAAAGCCCTCAGGCGAAAAGATCATGCGAACATGCTCTTCACCGTCATCCTGTGCATATGTGAATTGAGTAACCTGAGCTGAAGCCGAAACTGAAAATAGGAATAAAAATGATAGAATGTATGTCATATTAAAATGTTACAACATTCTAGAATATTTAAAACTTAATTAATCTAATTTTATTCGTTTTTGCATAAGAAAGCCGCCAAGAGATACTCCTGACGGCTTTTGAGTTTTATAGAAGTGAGTCAATAATTTTATTGAAGGTAGAACTAGGTCTCATGGCCTTGCTTACCAATTCATCTTTAGGAAGGTAATAACCACCCATTTCAATCTTTACACCTTGAGCATCATTCATCTCTTTAACAATAGATGCTTCATTCGCACTTAGGTCTTCATAAACCTTAGTGAATTTTGTTTTAAGGTCCTGATCTTCATTTTGCTCAGCAAGTGCTTTTGCCCAGTAAAGAGATAGGTAGAAGTGACTGCCTCTATTATCCAACTCTTTTACTTTTCTTGAAGGAGACTTGTCATTTTTTAAGAAATCACTGTTTGCTTGATCAAGTGCCTTGGCAAGAGTCTTAGCTTTCGCGTTTCCAGTCTTCTCTCCAAGTTCATCAATAGACACTTGTAGTGCCAAGAACTCTCCAAGAGAATCCCAACGAAGGTGATTTTCTTCAGCAAACTGTTGAACGTGCTTTGGAGCTGATCCACCTGCACCAGTTTCATATAGTCCGCCACCAGCAAGTAGAGGAACGATTGAAAGCATCTTAGCACTTGTTCCTAATTCAAGAATTGGGAAAAGATCTGTTAGGTAATCTCTAAGAACATTTCCAGTTACAGAGATTGTATCTTCGCCAGCTTTTACTCTTTTAAGAGTGTACTCAGTAGCGGCAACAGGAGCTAGAATTTTAATCTCAAGACCAGTTGTATCGTGATCTTTAAGGTAAGTGTTAACCTTTGCAATTAGACTAGCGTCATGTGCTCTGTTCTCATCAAGCCAGAATACTGCAGGCTGACCTGTAGCTCTTGCTCTTGAAACACCAAGTTTAACCCAGTCGCGAATTGCCACATCTTTAGTCTGACACATTCTCCAGATATCACCGGCCTCAACCTTGTGCTCAAAAATAACATTAGCGTCTTGGTCTTTAACTCTAACAACACCATCAGCTTCTAGTTGAAAGGTTTTGTCATGTGAGCCGTACTCTTCTGCTTTCTTCGCCATAAGGCCAACATTAGATACGTTACCCATAGTCGTTACATCAAAAGCGCCGTTCTCTTTACAGAAGTTTATTGTAGCGTCGTAAACACCAGCGTACGAGCGATCAGGAATCACAGCTTTAGTGTCGTAAGCTTTTCCATCTGCTGCCCACATTTTCCCAGAAGTTTTAATCATTGCTGGCATAGATGCATCGATAATTACATCACTTGGAACGTGAAGGTTTGTAATTCCTTTATCGGAATCAACCATCGCAAGTCTTGGACCTTTATCATAAGCTTCATTAATATCTTTAAGAACTTCTTCTTTTTTAGAAGCGTCAGCTTGATCAAGCTTAGCTAGAAGAGATCCTAGACCGTTGTTAGGGTTAACGCCCAATTCTTTAAATAGCTCACCATGCTTTGCGAATACATCTTTAAAGAAGGCCTTCACAGCAAATCCAAACATAATTGGATCACTAACTTTCATCATTGTGGCCTTAAGGTGAATAGAGAAAAGGTTGTCTTCTTCTTTTGCTTTTTTGATTTCGCTATCAAGAAAAGAAAGAAGCTTAGAAGAGCTCATTCTAGAAGCGTCAATAACTTCACCTTCTAGAATTTTAAGTCCGTCTTTCAGAACTTTTTTATCTCCAGAATTTGATTCAAATTCAATTGTAAGAGTAGATTCTTTTTGCATAGTGTGAGACTTCTCACTTCCATAGAAATCGTCTTCACTCATATGGGCCACGTGAGACTTTGAGTCTTTTGACCACTCACCTAGTCTGTGTGGATTATCTTTTGCGTATTGCTTAACAGGAGCAGCAACTCGTCTATCAGAGTTACCCTCTCTTAGTACTGGGTTAACTGCAGAACCTAATACTTTTGCATATCTTAGTTTAATATCTTTTTCTTCATCAGTTTGTGGGTTCTCAGGATAAAGAGGAACTTCAAAACCTTGCTCACGAAGCTCTTTAATAGCAGCATTCAACTGAGGAATAGAAGCTGAAATATTTGGAAGCTTAATCATGTTAGCTTCTGGAGTTTTTGCAATTTCTCCAAGCTGTGCCAAAGCGTCTTCTACTCTTTGATTTTCAGGTAGGTACTCATTTAGGTTTGCAAGGATTCTACCCGCTAGTGAGATATCCTTAAGTTCAATTTCAATACCGGCCTGAGTAGTGAAGGCCTCTACGATTGGTAAAAAGCTATGAGTTGCCAAAGCAGGAGCTTCGTCAGTCTTTGTGTAAATGATCTTTGATTTTGAAGTCATTGAATTCTCCGTGAAAGTAGGAAATTAATATGTGAACCGCCTTAATATAGCGGAAAAGCACGAATTATTAAAGAGTGGGAGCATTAAAAAAGGCCTCTTTCGAGGCCCTTTTATGATTTAGAACAAGTTTTCTGGATTCATCGTCTGAAGCGTGTTTGTAACGTGCTTCAAGAACTTAGAGCCAAGCTCACCATCGATCAGTCTGTGATCAAAAGTGTGTGTAGCATACATGATGTCGCGGATAGCAATTGCTAGGTCATCAGTAACTACTGGAGTTTTCTTGATTGTTCCAACACAGAAGATCCCAACCTGAGGTTGAAGGATTACTGGAGTTGCAGCAATTACTCCAAATGAACCGTTGTTTGTGAAGGTATAAGTACCACCACTCATATCGTCCATAGTAAGTTTTTTGTTTCTTGCCTTAAGAACCAAGTCATTAAGGGATCTTGCGATACCTGTAATGTTTAGGTTGTCTGCTCCTTTAATTACTGGAACAACAAGACCACTTCCTGGAACTGCTACTGCACAACCAAGGTTGATGTCTTTCTTAAGAACGATGTTATCGCCGTCAATTGAAGCGTTAACATAAGGGA
>JAGSHJ010000165.1 GCA_023954595.1 Bacteriovoracaceae bacterium
ACTCTAAACCTAGAGAGGCACCATAAGCACCTTCTGCCAGAAGCGATAATGCTTGTTTAGATTTGATTCCCTTTTTTTGTGCTTCAAACACTTCAATCAAGGTATCAAAAGATTTAATCTGTTCATTTTTATGATCGAGTGCTTGAACTGCATCGGCCCCTGCTGGTACGTTTGTCGGAGCAGAGAAAGCATTATCAGTTGCTTTTTGTGAGGCCTTTTTAAAGTCCATGTTGGCCTTAATATCTCCAAGTATATAGGCCAAAGATCCAAGCTGAGCGATTCTAAGAGTGTATTTTCCGGCCTTGTTTGCCGCGCAATCATTCCCATAAAGCATTGGGTCTACTTCATATAAATAACCATGAGTTAGAGATTGAATCATCACCACACCCATCATGCCAGCAACGGCTTGTTCTAGAATCGCGGTGATACTGGACTGGTGATCAGTGTAGTTTCCAAACTTAGTTTTTTTAATGATTCCATCAAGTTTACAACCAGGCTTATAGAGTCGATTTTCTTCTCCGTCCTTCTCAGGGTCATAGCAGTCTTCTTGATTCACACCTTGAGCATACACAATGCCAAACCTTGGAATTGGCATTAATGTCATGGAGATAGTCATTATGCTTAGAAAGCTCCCCAAAAATAATTGCTTAAGTGCATTTTTCATAAAAAACCCTGATTAGAAATTATCAATAATCCTATTATCGTCAAAATCAGTTCTAAAGCTTAGCTTTTAAACTCAAGTGACCAGAATCATGAGAGATATAAGGATATAGACAGATTAGGGCGCCAAGAAAACTAGGCAAAAAAAAGGGAAGGCCTTGCCTTCCCTATTTATTGGTATAAGAATTGAATTTCTATTTCTTTTTTCCACGAAGCTTAATCACGAGAAATCCTCCGGCAACTAATAGTCCTAATAGATAAAGAAGGTTGTCATCACTTCCACCAGTAGATGCTTCTCTTTTCTTTTTAACCATTCCGACATCAAAGTTTTGATCAGCTGGAACAAAAGTAGTGTCATCAAAGTTGGCCTTGCCATTTGAGCCTTGAAGTTTAATATCAGCAAGGTTTTGCTTCTTTTGTCTGAATACTCTCAGTGAGGCGACAACGTTATCAAAAATACCTTGGTAGGCACTGTACAAATCCTTAGTAACAGAGAAAGTAACAGCTACACCTAAGTCTTCTTTTACGGTTGCAAGATATCTTGTGTAAAAGCCTGGAACCTCACTGGCCAGATGAAGCGCATCTACCCACTGATGAGAATTAACGCTATTTAGCTTTGCGTATTTTGCCTCTGAGCGCTGAACCTTACCGCCAGGAAGCTGATAAGTCTTAGCTCCTTTGAGATAGGTCTGGTACTCCTCTAGTGAGTCTTGTGGACCTCTAAACTTAGCGGCAAGAATTATAATAGCTTCTTTTTTTCTTTCATCATTTTCAGACTGGCATACCCACTCACTTCCCTCAATTGCACATTGCCACCCTGTAGGTAGTTCAAATTGTACAAATTGGTTTGTGAAACTTTTTGAGTGAGCAGCTGATACCCACAATGCAAGTAGTGTGAAGGTAAAGATGTGTTTTAAACGCATCATAAGGATTCCTTATATGGAGATATTAATAACTACCTTAATTCTAATCGAAACCTGGAAAGTTACAAAGGGCTAATTTTTTGCCATGAATAGCACAATTAACAGAGTATTACTCTCTTATAAGCCCGCCTCTTGCCAAGGTGCCATCCTCAACCCGCTTTTTACTATATCTTTTGGTAATCTTAACCATTGATTTTGTGGCACCAAGCTTCACTATGTATCCAGAAGCAATAAGCTCATTCCCTCCAAGATAGTCAAAGTGGTAGAAATCAATTTTAGATCCTTTCTCAAGACCTTCTCTAAGTCCGGCATCAATGATCACCGAAGATTTAGACTTGGTTAACTTAATAACATTTGCCTCAACACTATATTCTTTAAATGCAGACTATTTTTGATCCAAGGCCTTGGACTCAGACTTTCTTTTTGCCAGCATAACTGTAAAGGCTGTACCTAAGTCACTGGAGACAGCATTAATCCTACTCTGGGCACGCGTTTCTAATCTCCAATATTTGTTTAATACGAAGTTCAGACCGATATAAGGTGCCGTCCAAGAACGATTGATACTATTATATAGAAGTGTGTTTCCAGAATTGATCGAGGGCTTTGTTTCAGGGTCATTAGAGTATGGGTCTTGATTTAAAGAGGTTACATTTTCAACACCAGCAAGCAGTGAAACTTTACTCCAAACAATAACCCCTTCAAGCTCTGAAACGATTTCACTTGAGAGTGAAGAGGATGGGTTTCTATAGTGAACTCGACCAGAAATTAAATTCATTGATTCAAAAAAATAAGTCCCAGACAGGCCTGCAGATGTACTATTGCCATCATCACCTAAAACGATTTCAGAATCTCCGGATTCATCATTTGTCGTATTTGTAATAAAGTTGGATATATAATTTGCCTCAAGTGCTAAACGCCATTTATTCTGTTTTGGCAAAGCATACTTAAGTTGTATCAAACCAGACTTAACTCCCGTCGTGGTAGAAGAGAGCTCTTCCCCATTAACAAACGCCGTAGATGAATTACTTCTAAGAAGTACTCCAGCTCCAACTTGGAGGTTGTCAGTGAGTCCATATTTAATATTAAACTCTAAATCCATTTGAGTATAGCTCTCACCCTGCTCAAACGGGACCTCTTGTCCCTGGCTATCAATACTGGTTTGAGATTGCCAATATTTATAAAGAACGCTTGCCTCGGTTCCTCCATCATAGAGAGTCTCACTTAGTGGGACATAAGAAGTATTGGCCCCGACAATGGGGGCCATAAAAGAAGCGACCAGCAGAAATTTTATTTTATTCATGGATGGATTATATCGAACGCTCTTGCAACTGTAAAAAACTGTCTTGAGTGTTTTCGAAAGAAATTAAATTTTCTTTTAAAAGCCAAGAACCATTTTTTTGTTCATACAGAGATATTCCGTCGATGGTCAGCTCACTATTTAAAGTAAACTCCATTTTAAGTTGTTCAATAACTTCCACCATATTGTCTAAAAGGGAAAAGTAACCCATTGGAAGAAATTGATTTTCATTTGGTTTGTATTTTTGATTCGCTGGAATGAACGATGTACAAATATCTGTGACCAAGTCCGAGCAAAACTTCAGATCAGGACAATAGCGTGGAGTAAGGTAAACCACATTATTTCTCTTTGATTGAAAAATACCAACACCTGAGAAGCCTAACTTGATTGGTGAGTTGTGCCCGTAAAAAAAGCTCTCTAGCTCCTCTCTAAGCTCTCCTCTAAGATGAGTAACTTCACTGGAGTTAACTTCAAATGGTGCCAACAATGCCATATGTGGGAACGATCTTTGTCGGTACTTAGGGTCGTACCGCTTTTTAAATCCGTCAATTTTGCGGGATAAAGAAGAGTCGGATCGAAAGTTAAGAGCTACAAACAACTTCGACAACATAAAGACCTCGATGGTTGAGGTTAAGGATTACAGAGATCCTACTTAAATTTTATGCACTGACAGGGATCTTTACAAGGAGAAATCGCTAAGAAGCCGTAGTTTCGACCTCTTAGCGTTTTTTTATTTAGAGTTTATAGTCAAATCTTGCCTGTTGGCCTAGTTCTTCCTCAATTCTTAATAGTTGATTATACTTCTCAACTCTATCAGATCTTGATGCTGAACCAGTCTTAATATGTCCTGCCCCACTAGCAACTGCCAGGTCTGCGATGTAAGTATCGGCCGTCTCGCCTGAACGGTGAGAGATGATCGCTTTAAAGTTATTTTCAAAGGCCAAGTTTAAAGTATCAAATGTCTCGGAGATAGTGCCGATTTGATTTATTTTAACCAAAATTGCATTTGCTTCTTTATTCTCGATACCCTTTTTAAAGATCTTCGCGTTTGTAACAAAAAGATCATCACCAACAAGAACAGTTTTCTCACCTAACTTGGCAGTTAGCTTAGTCCATCCCTCATGGTCACTTTCATCCAGTCCATCTTCTATAGAATAGATAGGCATAGAATCTACAAGGCCTGCGTAGTATTCAATCATTTCATCAGTAGTGAATTCTTTTCCGCCCATCGTGTAGACTTTCTTGTCTTTATTATAAAACTCACTAGCCGCCGCATCCAAAGAGATTGAAATCTCTTCACCAAACTTATAGCCAGCTTTTTCAACAGCTTCCTTGATACATGCAAGTGCTTCTTCATGAGACTTTAGATCTGGAGCAAAACCACCTTCATCTCCAACGTTTGTTGAGTAGCCTTTTTCAGTAAGAACATTTTTAAGGTGATGAAAGATCTCAACTCCGGCCCTTAGGTTTTCTGAAAATGATTTCGCCATATGTGGAACAATCATGAATTCTTGAATATCCAAATTATTGGATGCATGTTCCCCACCATTGATAATGTTCATCAAAGGAGCAGGATGTCTTAATGATCCAACTGGATTTGGACAGTTCAGATCTTCTTTTAAATATTTATAAAGTGGCTTATTTCGCTCATTTGCAGCGGCCCTAGTTGCGGCCATACTCACGGCCAACATAGCATTAGCACCTAAATTATTTTTAAAATCTGTTCCATCTAATTCAATCATCGCAGTGTCCAGTTTTCTTTGTTCAGACACTTCCATTCCAATGAGCTTTGGTGCGATCTTCTCATTAATATTTGCAATCGCTTGTCTTACCGACTTACCCAAGTAGTAACTTTTATCTTTATCTCTTAGTTCAAGTGCTTCTCTTGAACCTGTAGACGCCCCTGAAGGAACGGACGCTCTTCCAACTGCATTTTCAGTGAATAAATCGACTTCAATAGTCGGGTTCCCTCTTGAATCAAGAACTTGTCTTGCTTTAATTTCTTTAATAGCGGACATGATTACTCCTTAATAGTAACAATAACTTGGCAATTTTAAACCAATTGGCCCAGAAGTAAAGCTAGAGCGCATTGGCCAACCTAATAAGTCTTTAGATTTTTGTGACATACCCTTATAATCTGAATGAACAATATTGAGGATTAGTTTTATGAAAAAATACCTAGGCATTGTTGTCCTATTAGCTGCCATTGGATACTACGGGTTTGATCAGTTAAACAAGGCTTATAATGAACTTGGTACCTCCAAAACCAAGAACGCACTCTTTGCGGACTCAAATGCAGCAGGATCACCAAGCGAGGAAGTGTTTTACTTGATCACTGTAGACCGCTTTGCAGATGGCGACCCTTCAAACAACGTAGACGTTGACCTAACTAGCCCATTGGCCTTTCATGGCGGCGATTTAAAAGGCATTGAAAAAAGTCTTAAGCACATCAAAGATTTGGGTGTAACCACAATTGTATTAAATTCAATTGTTAAGCAGGTTAACTCAACTGAAATCATCACTGATAGAACTTTTGGAAAGGTATATACTTCCTGGCCTTTTAGAGGTGAAGAGGAAGAGAACTTGGAAAAAATTGATCCTAGGTTTGGGACTAAAGAAGATCTTTTTAACTTAATTGTCGCTAGTAAAGAGATTGGTTTAAAAGTGTTTTTAATGCTCAACCTTAACGGAATTGATAACAAAAGTTCTATGGTTTCTAACCCTGATTACTCAGGTTATTTCAGAATTCCAGAAGAGACTGAAGGGTGTGCGTACCACGCTCAAGATAAAGAAAAATGTATCCTTTTTGATAAAGCCGATTTTGTTCACGAATTACCACAGGTCGAAGAGTACCTTTTAAGTGTAGCAAAAGGATGGGCCAGACAAGGTGCTGATGGAATTCTTCTCCGAGATCCAGAGGGATATAAAGAAAGCTTACTTCAAAAGGTCTCATCAACTTTAAAGCAAGATGTGAATCCTGATTTTAAAATCTTTGTGATTCCCAACGTCAGTAAGTCTAGTGAGAGCTTACACTACTTAGATAAAGGTTATGCTGATTACATTCCAGATTTCACACTTGTTCGTGAAATCCCAATCATGTTTGAAAAACAAGACTCCTTAGAAAATATATCTAATCGATTTCAAGATAACTTCAATCCAGATGTACCTACAGACAAGGTAGTTACCTCAATTGAGGGGGCTATTGGATTGAGTCTATTTTATCGCTTCCTTGAAGATGAAGAGAAAGCAAAGCTCGCTTTTACTTTTCAAATCGCACTAGGAACAATCCCGTTATTAAGGGCCGGTGAAGAAGTTGGTAACCTAAACGCCAACTTCCCCTTCGATGCAGCAGATTATCCTTGGGGGGATATAAAAATGGGACCAGGCCGTTTTATTGAAAGAAATGAAAACATTTTAGCTCACTACAAGAAAATGATCTCTTTCAGATCAAAAAACATTCAATTTCTCAAAGGTTTTTATAGACCTACACTGATAAATGATGATGAGTCATTTTGTTTTTTTAAAATAAAAGAAGTCCTTATAAAAGACGAATTACAAGAACGATATAATTCTTTGACTTGTTTGAATGTAAATAATAAACCCATAAAAGTCTCCGTCCCTAACAGAGGGGGAATTAAGGCATGGACTGACTCCCAAGGACTTAAAGACCTATTAACGGGATCAACATACTTACCTTCAAAGGAAAGTATTGAAGTTTCAATACCTGCAATGTCGGCGGTAATCATGGTTCCTAATTTTTAGGCAGCTGTTTTCTTTTCAGATAAAATAGGAAGTGCCCACTCGGGTGGTTTAAACTTAGATTTTGGAAATGGTAGTTTGTTCGCAATAAACTGCTCAAAGAAAGTCGGAACGTATCCACAAGGAACCATCTCTCCAATA
>JAGSHJ010000338.1 GCA_023954595.1 Bacteriovoracaceae bacterium
AAGTTTTATTGAATCTCTTTTTGAAGAAATCGAAGTGGTGCAAGGAGTAGTAGATCCTCCTCCTTTACCTCAAGAAAGCTCAGAGGTTCCATACCTTAGAGAAGAGATTGACCACTTGAAGAAAGAGTTGAAGTTTAAAAATGTTATTTCGGAGGCAAAGCAAAGTGGTATCACTTACGATATTATTTTTGACCAAGAACATCAGCCGGCACTTAAGAATTTTTTTAGAAAAGCAACAAATGAGCTCTATATCTCAAGTGGCTGGGTCGGAAAATGGGCCCTAGAGAATATCAATGTGGAACTACAAAGGACCCTATCCAGAGGAGTAAATGTTCATCTCTTTTATGGCTATAACCATAGTGGTGATCATGACAAAGAAGCAGCTCTCCTTCAGTTAGAAACACTTCAGGGGCACTTCCCTAATCTTTATGTCTATGATGTACATGAGAAGTGGCATGCAAAAGCTGTCGTCGTTGATGATAAGATTGCTTCTATTGGATCATTTAACTGGCTTTCAAATACTGGTAATTCATCAAAAGAATTCAGTATGATAGCCGAATCAGAAGAAATGGCTCAAAAGTTTAAGGATCAATTTTTCAGTCGAGCAATCAAGATGTCAAAGGCATCTTAAGTAGGAATAAAATGAGCAAAAAACTTTCAGGAAAAATAGTTCGTGTATCACCAGATTCTGATTATGGTTTCGTAAAAGCCGATGATCTTTTTAATGATGTCTTTATTCACGTAAATCAAATAAACACTGGCTCCTTAAAAAAAGGAGATGAAATAACTTTTACACTTGGAACAACTCAAAAAGGAAGTATAGGACAGATTAATAACCTTTTTAATAAAGTCCTCTGAATCTTAATTGGTATTATACCTTAGATGAAATGGGATATGTTAAGATTAAGTACTATGAAGGGTGGTCAAGATGGCCACCCTCCCCTCAAATTAGTGTAGTTAATAATGCCAATACTATAAGCCAGTGTTTTTCTTATGATTCCTCATAAGTATCAGAAATTACTTCCCTAACTACACTCAAAACTAGTCCTCAATTATAATAATTTTATTGAGGTAGTTATGTTCAAAGTTTTTCTATTTTTAGTTCCACTCACTGTTTTTTCAGTTCAGGCAAATGATAAAGACAACCTCGTTCCAAAAAAATATCAGATAAAGAATTTCATTCTTTCAACGAGTGAATACAACAATTTCAAGACAATTAAACTTGATTACAATAGAGACAAGAAAGTTGATCGTATTGAAAGATGGAAAGATAAAAAGCTTATCTCCGTCAAAGAAGATAGAGATTTTGATGGAACTTTTGATCACAGTATTACATACGATCTAGATTCTCAAATTTTTAAAACAGTTCTTTTTGACAATAACAATGATGGAAAAACAGACAGGAAAGAGCTTTATACAAATGTAGATTCAGACAAAATTAAAATTCAAGTTTTCCAAGTAGAGGGTAAGAAAGAAAAACTGCTCGACACGAGACACGTAAGTAGAACTCAAGAGAATAATGCTTGTGTAGATAAACTGGATGATTTCAGAAAAGAAATTACAATTCTTAGAGGTAACGTTCAAAGTATTGTTCTTGATATCTCCCAACCTATTATTGATATTGGTTATGGCTACAAAGTCACAAAATCATGTTTCGAAAAGTGGGGAATTGATAATTTCCAAGAAGCCTTGATTGGGGGAATGAGCCAAGGTCTTAATTGCATGATTCGCCTTCAAAACAATGGGAGTAATAAAGCTCAAGGTGGTGTTACAGGAGCAATGAGAAACCTCCTTAAATACCAATCAATGATGAAAAATTCAAGCGTGCATATCACATGTGAAGAGACATCAGGTTACAACTGGAGTGGAACAAGAGCTCACGCTTCAACAGAGCCTGGCCAGAAAACAAGTGATGGAAAGTTTTCTCATCCATTTATTTCTATAAATCCAGGATATCCTTCATCTGCAAGTGGCGCGAACATGCAGGAAAAAGTAAAAGACATCAAAAACACAATATTCCATGAACAACTTCACAACTTGGGAATTAAACACGGTGAAGATGTCGAATATCCCTATGCCTGTGCTGATTGCTGTATGACTGATCGTGCAGGAGCTGATGCAAACACCCGCAGTAAACTTGATACTGCTTGTAATATCTGTACCGGAAATTACAGAAGTGGTGCTGATGATATCAATTATATTTCTGACATTACATTCTATGGGGACTATGCCTGGAAAAACGATCTATTGGGACGAAATGCTCAGAGATACTCAAGAAATCATCAAAGAAGTTTAAACGGACTGTCTATCCTAGCACACTCCAATGCTCATTTTTTCTCCCCTCTTGGAAGACTTATTGCGGAAAAGCAAGTTCTTATGGGTCATGAACTACCAGAACTTTCAAAAAAACATTTAAGAAGAATTAGAGAACAAGGCCAATCTCAAGTGGCCATTGATTCAAGACCAAAAGTAGAGCCTATTGCAGATGCTTATATCGAACTGTTTTATAATCACGATTCAAGAAAAGCCATTCAAATTCTTGAACAAAATAAAGAGATGATTAAAAACTTTATCAACTCAACCCCAACTGATAACTCCAAATTTGTTGTTGGTTCAACAAGAAAGCAAGTTGATAGACTTATCTATACAATGTGGATTGATAGATTTAAAAATAGTACCTATTCAGATGGTACTACTACATCGAATAAAGCCTATAAACTCTTTCAAGAGTTAGGTTTTACAAACTAAGTCATTGATTTCTTAGACCAGTGTCTATTCTTTATACGGGGCTGAAAGCTTTTCAAATCAACCACTTAAATTTTCCCAATGCTGTAGAATTCTCCAAATTCATTAATTAAGGAGAAATCATGCACAAGCTTATCGTATTGGCGGCGATAATCAGCACGCCACTTTTTGCAGCTGAAAAACCAAGAGTAATCGAAACGACTCGTTACCAGGATGGACTCATCTCGATTGAAGTTCAATCAGAGGCAACAGCGAAATCTGGAGGTCTATTCTCTGGGACACGTTCTAAACTAAAAGCAACGAAAGCGGCAAAAGAGCTTGGTGAAAAAACTCTCAACTCTATTTGTACGAATGGTCATATGGAAGGAACAAGGTCTCACGGAGAAGCAGAATGTGACGTCCTCGATTCTGGTGAAAACAAGATGAAATGTGCTGTGACAACCAAAGCCATCTGCAAGCACTTCCCTGGGCTTAAATCTGCGGCAGGACTCAATATGAAGCTTGGACATCTTCAGCCTTCAGCGGCCTGTGTAGAAGTAGTGAACGAGCAATTCAGTATCGATGATGCAGTCGTTGAAAACTGTAACAAGATCAAAAATGAGCTTCAGTTTGAATGTGTTGAACTCATTTCAAAATACAACACAATCAAAACCTATGCGATTGGTGAATGTTCAAAGTTTAAGAATCAACATCCACTTAATGTTCTTAGACAATACACTGGTGAATCAACAAATGACGGCACTTATTTTGCTGCTCCAACTGTTGATATCATTTCAACACTCTCTCAGGTTCAGACAGAAGAACAAGAGACTTGTGTCAAAAATCTTATGGCACTCGATAGAATCAGCTCAAGAAGTATTAAGAAAGAATGTTTGAAAAAAAGTGATTCAATCGGTGACAGAATCTGGAACTTTTTTAACTAAGAAATATTGAAGTATAGGACAGATTAATAACCTTTTTAATAAAGTCCTCTGAACCTTAATTGGTATTATACCTTAGATGAAATGGGATATGTTAAGATTAAGTACTATGAAGAACACCAGGTTGCGA
>JAGSHJ010000020.1 GCA_023954595.1 Bacteriovoracaceae bacterium
AGAGAAAACATTCATCTTTGGAACTGATTTTGAAACATCCGATGGTACTGGAGTTAGAGACTATATCCATGTAATGGATCTAGCTCAGGCGCATTTGGATGCACTGGAATTTTTATTTAAAAATAAAAAAAGTGATGTATTCAACTGTGGTTATGGGCACGGCTTTTCGGTAAGAGAAGTAGTAAATGCTGTAAAAGAAGTCACTGGCGTGAACTACACTGTTGAAGAGGCTCCAAGAAGAGCGGGAGATCCTGCGGAGCTTGTTTCAATAGCTGATAAAATTAAAAAAACCATTGGCTGGACTCCAAAATATGATGATCTTGCTTTCATTATTAAAACCGCTTATGAGTGGGAAAAGAGCGAGACCCTTTCCAGTTGGGTAAAAAAGAAGTAAATAGACTATATGAGCGATAAGAAGATTAAAAAACAGGCAGTCGTTGTTCACTCTGGCGGCATGGATTCAAGTATTTGTTTGGCATTGGCCGTGGAAAAGCATGGTGCAGAAAATGTGCTAAGCATGACTTTTACCTATGGACAGCGCCACACTGAAGAGATCAAGCAAGCACAGAAGATATGCACTGACTGGGGCGTTGACCACATCATTGTAAATCTTGATTGTCTTCAACAGATCACAGAGTCTTCCCTTATCGGCCATAAACTTCAAATTCAGCATAAAGAAGGTGAAGTTCCTAATACGATGGTAGTTGGACGAAATGGCCTGATGGCCAGAGTAGCGTCAATTCACGCTGACTTTCTTGGAGCTAACAGCATCTACGTTGGAATTATTGAACTAGAAGAAGCAAACTCTGGGTATAGAGATTGTTCTAGAAAATATATGGATATTGTTCAAGCAGCTCTGAGGCTTGATTTTGCAAATCCAAACTTTGAAGTCAAAACTCCATTAGTATTCATGACTAAAAAGCAAACCCTGGATACTGCATACCAAATGGGTAAACTTGAGTATCTACTTGAAAACACGATTAGCTGTTATGAAGGTAAGCTCGGCTATGGTTGTGGTGACTGTCCTGCTTGTGAGCTTAGAAACGAGGGGATTCAGGAGTTTTTAGATCAAAACAGTGATATTCAGTTCTCCTATAAAAATAAATATCATTTATCTAGCTGAAATAACTTTAAATTTCTTAACTTTTTACTCAATTTAGGACGCATCCTTGTCGATAAGCTAGTGCTTACAAGGATGCTAAATGACCAAGTTCTTAAATTTAACGTTGCTAATCACGCTGTTTGTAAACAATTTGTATGCCTTTGGGCCTACTCCACAGGCCGTTAAGCGTGGTCATCAAACTCCTAAGAGTTATCTTGAAACTCGTGGTGAGTTGTCTCCGTGCGAGGTCAATTTCGTTAAATTGATTAATGGCCGTATCCCTGCAGAAACTATGGGTTATAAAAAGACGAGCCTATGGGATAGTGAGTTTAAGGAGAGAAACTTCCTAGACGCTTTGGAAGAGTCTGGTGAATTTGCTACTAAAGAGCAAAGAGTTGAATTCTTGGAAGCCTTGGTTAAGCTTGTCTCTCAGGATGAAGTCTATGTAAGAAACGTTGCAAAGCTTGCAAATCTTATGAAGGACAGCTCTCTTGTATCTCCAAAAGATCTAAAAAGAATTTTTGTAAACCGCGAGTACTCTGTCGCAAAATTTACTTATTCAACTTCTCAGAAAGGCCTTGTAGGAAGCGTTACCGTTGACCCTATGAAATTATCTGCTATTGAGAATGCCATCAAAAAATCAAAGCTTCCTAATAAGACAGCTGAAGAATATCGACAAATTCTTAGAAGCTCCGGACTTAGTGCAGAAAACATAGACCTTGCAGTTAAAAGTGGCCTTAAATTAAAAGGCGACACAGAATCACTAAACACATTTAGACTCTATATAGAGTACCTTGAAAAATATGCTGGAAAAAAGCTTCATACATTGAAGATGGACTCTGCCATGAAGAACATCGAGGGCATCTACGCTGAATACGATCCAAAATGGTACGATGTGGAATCGTGGTTTAAACCTCATAAGCAGTTCTTAAAAGATTCACCACAGACTCTTAGTCGTGATGAAGCAATTAAAACGATTCTGGCCGATGCGGATGTTCCAAACTTTTTAAAGACTGAATATAAGCGTGTGTTGAGAAAGTCTAGGCTTACTCACGAGCACCTAGAAATAGCGATTGCAAATGGGATGAAGCTCAGAGCAGATCAAAAGTCTTTTGAGCGGTTCACTGAATTTCTAGTATATTTGGACTACCTTCCTAATTACAAAGTAAAAGATGCG
This sequence comes from Bacteriovoracaceae bacterium, assembly GCA_023954595.1. Lineage (GTDB taxonomy): Bacteria > Bdellovibrionota > Bacteriovoracia > Bacteriovoracales > Bacteriovoracaceae > UBA845. The sequence continues at coordinate 2,280 of JAGSHJ010000020.1, forward strand.
ATCAAGCACATTGAGAAAGTGTATAAGTACGCTGATGATGTTCGCTTTTTTGTACCGAATGAGGCCTTGCCTCCGCATAAACAATTTATTGTTCAGCGTAGAAAAGTAAAAGAGATGCAAGAACGTCGTTATAAGACGATCTCCAAAGATTTTAAACTTCAAGAGAAAGAGAAGCTAATTGAGGAGCTTGATGAAATCATCTCTGCTCAAAGGCGTGGTATGCCATATGACGAGAAAAAACTCTCTGAGATTAAGACTGAAGTTGAGAGAGTTCAACTCTCACCAATGCTTGCTAAAAGAGCGCGTGCCCAAGCTGCTGGCGAGGCCGGAATATTTAGAAAGCTTCTAAATGGTTGTAATGGCGGTGGAAGTGCTCAGCTTGAGGCAGCAAAAAGAAAGTTTAAAAACTTTAAATGGGTTTTAAGTTTTACTGGTACACCAATCTTTTATCTGAAAAATAATTGGGAAGACCGTGAAAATGATGAATATTTTTGGGAGAAGCTAGGCCAAGAGATGCTTATGGGCTTTATGTTTACATATGCATCTAATCTAATTGTAACCAATACTGATAAGGGCTTTTGGTCTAAGTATCTTGAAGGATACGTTAAGTTTGCAGGCCTTGATGTTATAAGTACCGGATCATATGATCTCCTATTTGGTGAAAAAGGCTATGCTCGATATTTTAAGCAAATTTATAGCGAAGGACCTCTAAGGCCTAGTGTTATTGAAGAGGAACTTGAACAGCTTAAAAATAGTCCGAATTTCGAACAAGACATGCAAGAACTCTTGGGATTTCTTGAAGAGAAGAGTAAGAGCGCTAATACGAAAAACTTTTTAGATAAATATTTTAATCTCTCAACTTATTCAAGCTTAGAGGATGATTTTAAAATCACTCAAGAAGACTTGGAAACAGAGGAAGCTAGAGAAGTTATGCTTGAGCTTCTAGCGGAGAGAATGTATTTGGCAAACATGGGTGATTGGCCAGTATTCCAAAGTGGAAACAAAGGTGCTGATCGTTGGGCATTTTATAGAGCAAGAAACGTTCTATTTGATATTAAGTCTATGGCACTAAATATCGCTATGTTTGAAATCATGTGCCGTGAACCATTGGGTAGAATTGGCTCTTGGGGACTAGTGCTAGGCCTTCTTGTAGGCGACTGGATGGTTACCGGAGACTGGACTTATGGTGTTCGCCGAGAGGCCATTAATCAGTAATTTTTACAAATTCATTTAGTAATTTCCATCAATTCTTGGGACATTGTTATACTGCATAAGATGCAAAAGCTAATGATGTCTCTACTTTCACTACTTTATTTATCCACGAAAATCGTGCTAGTTGCTTGGTTTGTAACCAGAACTCTTCGTTCTTTGCCCTATTAGCCTGTAAAACTTTCATTGTTTAGGTCACCAGCTTTCATTTCCCCATAACTCTCGATAGGTTTTTCTCACAGACAAAGGGGATCAATGAAATTCACATTATTATTTTTCACACTCTTAAATGGCGCATATGCAGTAGGCTTTGGTAATACATTCCATGCCGAGTACAGAGAAGTTCCAGATGTCGAGAATATGGAAGTTGTTGAAATTTCTGAATATGAACTCTTCCAAAACACTAAAAGCCGCGGGTTTCCTGCCAAGGTGCCTCGGGCCTATGACCCAGTAAATAATGAACATTATGATGGTGTAATAGTAGGGCAGACATATGAAGCAGGCCTTCTAGACAGCTATGACTACTGGAGATATGTGACTGTATACAACGTTATTCAGGATTCTGAGCGTGTAGCGTACCTTCCTTATTTTGAAGAAGCGTGCCACGACTCATCTTTCTTTATGGCGCAGTGGGGAGAAAGTAGAAGCTTAAGTGTATCTCTATCTTCGACTATAGGTGCAGAGGCACTAGGACTTAATGCTTCTGTAACAATGAGTATTGAGGCCGGAGTTACCTTTTCTACTTCAAGAAGAGTGCAGGCCACGAAAGGACTTCAAGCAAGACATTACCCGTACAAGCTAAGTGAGCAGTGGGTAGGTGTTACTTATATTCAAACCTATGATAAAGATAGAAATTCTTATGGCTATCTCAAAAGGCTTGGAGGCTTTGATCGTCTAAAGGATTATCCTCACGAGTTTGAAATTGATAATCAAAATGTAGGATTTGCAGTTAAGCGAGAAGTTGTTAAAAAATGCGAAAACTATGATCCAGGCGAAGACAAAGTAGAGAGCAACGCCCTCTACATCAGATAAAGATGAGCGCTACTCAAGTAGCGCTTGAAAATCATCCATATTCAGCTTGCCGTTGAAGAATGAGTCTTCATCGGATGCCATAAGGTCTTTAAATAATTCTCTTTTCGAGTTTTGAAGTACAAGGACCTTCTCCTCAACAGAATCTTTGATAATTGGACGATAAACTGTAAGTTTATTCTCTTGTCCAATACGATAGGCCCTATCAATTGCTTGGTTCTCAACTGCCGGGTTCCACCATGGATCCATTAAGAAGATATAGCTTGCAGCAGTTAGGTTTAGACCAACACCACCGGCCTTAAGACTAATGAGAAAGACTTGAGCATCACCTTCTTGAAATCTTTCAACTTCGGCCTGACGCTTTTTCAGTGACTGGGAACCATCGATTCTTGCATAGTTGTAGCTTCTCTCACGTACCTTATTTTGGATGATGTCCAAATAAGTCGTAAATTGAGAAAATACCAACACTTTATGTCCCTCTTCCATAAGAACCTCTAGGTTCTCCATAAGGAAGTCGACCTTGGAGCTTCGAATGCTTTGAGTTTTTTGCCATAGACAAAGTTGGCGCAGCTGAAGAAGACTCTTTAGGATCTCGCTATACTTGCGACCTTTTTGAGCTGTCTCCATACGCTTTTTGATATTTACTAGGGTAGAGAGGTAGTGCTCTCTTTCTTCGTCTGTGAAGTTCAGATAAACGTGGTTCTCTTCTTTCTCTGGAAGCTCTGTAAGAACTTGTTCTTTTGTTCTTCTTAAAATGAAAGGTCTAACCGTTTGTCTTGCAAGGAGTCTGCTCTTCTTATTAGAACTTGAGCGGAAGAAGCTAAGCTCTCCCCAAATACCAGGGATACTTAAATCCATGATGTTATAAAATTCAGAAAGATCATTCTCTACAGGTGTACCTGTTAGACAAATTCTGAAGTTTGCTTTTAGAGTTCTTGCGGCCGTAGCACCTTGTGAGCGGATGTTTTTAAGGTGTTGAACCTCATCCATAATAAGGATATCAAATTTCATATCCGCAAAAGTTGTGTAGGCCTCTTTCTTCATCACCCCATAACTTGTAAGGATGATTTTTGTGTCTTCAGTTGGCTTTTCTCTATCAACTCCATAGTAGCAATGAACATCCATATCGGAGAACTTTGCAATCTCGTTTTGCCAGTTGATTAAAATCGATACAGGACAAACAACTAGAACTCTATCTACCTTGTCCACTACAGATTGAAGAAACATAATAGTCTGAAGTGTCTTACCAAGACCCATATCATCGGCAAGACATGCACCAAATTTATTCTCATATAGAAAGCGCATCCAGTTATAACCGGTTGCCTGATAAGGCCTTGCAATGTCTTTTAAATTATCTGGAAGAGGATATTCTGGCATGCTCTCCATATTTAGAAGTCTCTGACAGATAGCTTCTTCCTCTTGAGTCAATGCACCTTCAATTCCATGCTTTTTAAGTTCAAACAACTCAAAGATTCTTGATCTATTAAGACTAAGGGAGAACTTGTTCTCTGCACCAGTCTTTTGTTGAGCGCCATCTTGAGCTTCGTGTTTGGTGTACTTTTTCATGAACTTTAAAAGTTCTTTCTCTTTGGCATCAAGAAGAATAAGACCTTGGTCTGTTACAAGAAAGTCATCACTGAATTCAGCGTTCTTAATAACTTGAAGGTCATTTTCATCCATTACCAAATTCACTTCAAACCAATCAAGATTGGACTGTTTTCTTTCAAAGCGAATGTTTGAGCTCCAAGTCTTAATCTCATTTTGATTATAGAAAATCACCACACCAAATGGAGTGAGGGCCTTGTGAAACTTGGAAACTCCTTGAAGAAGTTGATTCTTTGGAACTTGAAAGTAGACTCTTTTTTCTTCTGGTAAGAAGTAAGAAAAACGTGCGGAGTTCTCTCCAAACGATTCGAAAAAAGAAGTCAGTATTGCCAAAAACTTTTTAGTTGAAAGGCGATATAGAGCATCAACTTTGTCGTTGGCAAAAAGGATCTCATCCTCATTGAGCGCGAAGTCTAAATCTTCAAGAATCTTTTGTCTTGTAGATGCGGAGTAGAGCGCTTTTTTATAATTTTGATTCTCAAACTTCAGAGACATCATTAGTGAGTTTACAAACTCGTAGGAGTCATTTTTTGATCTAAATCCATCAAGGTGGCCACCCTCAGAGCACATAAGCTTAAATTGGGGTGGTGGGGGAGCTATACGCTCTTCTGAATCAAAAAATTCAATATCAAAGTCTAGAAATGAGCGTTTTTGAGAACGATTGATTTTACATCTAAAATTAACGTCTCTAAATTCCAACTCACTTATAGGCTTATGTCTTAGAAGAATTTCAATTCCTTCCGTATCCATAAATGGAGTAAGCAATTTTAAAAAGTCATTGATAGGTCTTAGAAAGCCCTCTCTTTGAATGTTTTTAATTAGCTCTCTCGTAGTAGAGGAGATATTAAAAGCTTCTCCGTTATCCCAGTTAAAAATGTAGAGAGATTCAAATAAAGAGATCTTCTTTTTAACCTCTCCCTGTTCATCAACCATGGAGAACAATGGGAAAAACTTATTTTCTATATTTGGAAAGTTTTCGTAATCGGCAAGAGTGGAGGCCGGAACTAAATCCATTCTCAGTTTTCCTCTAAAGTCTTTCGCCAGTGGAAAGTGCACAACCTTTCTATTTGTTAGTAGGTATTGAAGAGAGGAATAAGTAGAATTTGATCTAGCACCCTCAAGCTTACTTGGTGCAGGTACAATTCGCCCATAGTCTTTTGCGTGAACACCATGGCCTTGAAGTGCAAGCTCTGGACGTAGAGGTCCATCTTGTTGTTCACCTAGCTCTTCTTTTAGTGCCTGGTTTAAATGAAACTTGTAAAACAATGCAGCTGTGTGAGGACAATGACCTTCCTCACTCCATTGTGTACATGTACAAGAAGAGGAGACGTTGTTGTCTTCTTTTTTAAAACTGATTTTACTCTTTCTCTGCTCACCATCATTGATGATACCGCTTATGATAAAGTAGCGTTCAGTGTTTCCCTTTTGAAAGGAGACATTGATTCTAGCAGTTTCTAAAATTCTTTTAGCCTGCATTACAAACTGTCCGTTGAAGAAAGCTTCCCCGGATTGAAGAATGTTTTGTGGAATTAACATATTATGATTCATTTATTGTTTGGCCTTGGTCATTGGTCTAAATGGCCATTATACATTAATAATCGACTTATAAAAACCCTTGGAAGCACTCTAATTAAAAAGGCCTCCACTATGGGAGGCCTTATACTTGAGCTAATTTGTTTAAGTGTCTAGTTGTCCATGTAGGACTTTAATAGCTTCGCTCTAGAAGGGTGTCTAAGCTTTCTTAGGGCCTTGGCCTCAATCTGACGAATACGCTCTCTAGTTACGAAAAAATCTTGCCCAACTTCTTCCAAAGTATGGTCTGATTTTTCACCAATACCAAAACGCATTCTCAATACTTTTTCTTCTCTTGGAGTCAAAGTAGACAATACTGATCTGGTTTGTTCTGAAAGAGTCACACTCATAACTGCATCTGCAGGTGAGATGATCTTCTTATCTTCGATGAAATCTCCCAAACTTGAATCTTCTTCTTCCCCAATTGGAGTTTCCAAAGAAATAGGCTCTTTTGAGATTTTGAATACTTTCTTAACCTTATCAACACTCATTTCCATTCTTTCAGCAATCTCTTCTGGAGTTGGCTCACGTCCAAGCTCTTGAACTAGTTGTCTGGAAGTTCTAGCAAGTTTGTTGATAGTCTCGATCATGTGAACAGGGATACGAATTGTTCTACCCTGGTCAGCGATGGCACGAGTAATTGCCTGTCTAATCCACCATGTTGCATAAGTTGAGAATTTATAACCTCTACGGTACTCAAACTTATCAACGGCCTTCATAAGACCGATGTTTCCTTCTTGGATAAGATCCAAGAACTGAAGACCTCTGTTTGTGTATTTCTTAGAAATTGAAACTACTAGTCTAAGGTTTGCTTCAACCAATTGTGCTTTTGCATCATCGGCCTTCTCTTCACCTTTAAGAATAATGTTGTAAACTTTTTCAATGTCTTCATAGGCCATGCCTGCGTCCATTGAAAGTCTTCTAAGTTTTCTCAAGATGTCTTCTTGATTTCTGATCATCTGCTCAATTTTAGCATCACTTGTATAAAGGTGACGTGCAAGCTTTCTCTTGTAAGAGTCGTCTTCCATTACTTTGTCATAAAGTTCTTTATACTGAGGATCACTTTCAACTTCTAGGAACTTGTAGATTCTCTCTTGTTGCTCATAAAGCTCTCTGAACTGAAGGTAATAAGTTTTAACAGGCTCAGTGAAAGAGTTGATTACTTTTCTGTTGAAAGTCAGATCAACTAGTTCGTCCTCAACCTGAGACATCATCTTCGATTCTTCACGAGTAAGCTTTCTAAGAGTTCCGTCCTCATTAACGATTTCAGTTAAAAGCTCAACTACGTGCTCGCACACAGAGTAGATTCTTCCTTTGAAATCAATAATGTCTTTTTCAGTTGATTCGTCGTCAAGCCCTCTTACAAGATCTTTTACAAACTCGTTTTCTTCGTCTGCTGCTGAGACTCTGTCTTTTAGTTTTGCGATCTCTTCAAGAGCATGCTTTGAATGAAGACAAGAAAGGACAATCTCTTTTTCGCCTTCCTCGATTTCTTTGGCGATTTTTACTTCGCCTTCTCTGGTCAATAGGGCGACCGAACCCATTTTCTTTAAGTAAAGTTTTACTGGATCGGAAGAAGAGGATTTAAGCTCTTTCTCTTCCTGTGCGGAAAGTGCCTCATCGATAAGTTCGATTTCGGTCATTTCCGTTTCTTCTTCATCGAGATCAACTTTGTTGATCGTGATGTTCATTTCTTCAAGCTTTTCTAAAATTAGATCAAGTTCGTTGTAATCTACAACACTCGCTGAAATCGCGTCATTGATTTCCTCTGGAGTTAAAAAGCCCTGATCTTTACCTTTAAGAAGTAGTTTGGAGAAATCTTTTGAATTTAAAAAAGCGGATACTACTGACATTAGCTTTTTCCTTTAGGGTTGTTAGCTTTTATACTTTATATCTCTAAGTTGTTTTTCAACTTCTAGAATTTCATTTAGGAGTGCAAAACTTTCTGCTTCGGTACTACACTGCTTTTGTTTAGCGCTCAGTTGACGCTTCTTCTTTCGCAGTCTTTCCACATGTGCTCGAGTTTTAAAGTCCTTCAGAAGCTTTTCGACAATTTGAGGCCCAAGCTTCAGTTTATTATGGTTGAAAATTGCAGATGCAATCACATCACTAACAGGACGTGAAAAATTATCTTCCAACTTTCTCTGTAATAAAAATTCGTAGTCACTTTCATCTATTTCTAAATAAATTTTTTTCAACCACTGAATTAACCCTTTTACCTCAAAATGGTCTATTAAATCAAGTATTTCAAGGATTTGTTCATTTTGAACACACTCAGGGTGAGTTAAAATCTTCTCCAAAAACACTTTGTCGGCCTTGGTTAATTCCTGCACCGCTTCCATTTCTGGTGGTGGCTCCATCATCGGAGGTGGCTCTTCTATCGGTAATGAGCGCGTAATTACCGGTATTGGCTCGGCCTCAGGCCTTTTAGCTGGTCTTCGAGTTGTAAGTCTTTGTTTTTTCGTCTCTAGGAACTTCTTATATGCCTCAATAATGTCATCATGGGATGACCTAAGACCTAAGGCCTTACTAGCTTCTACGGCCTTTTCTTTGGCCAATAAGCTGTCTTTTAAAGGGGCGATAAGCTCAAAAATGTCATTTAAGCTCTCTAGCTTGCGATCAACTGTCTCTGGAATCGGATTCGGTAGTGACTTTTCTATTAAATAATCAAGAAATGTCGGAGCTTTTTCTAATCTGTTCAACAACTCTAGACGACCGAACTCTTTTAAAAAGTCATCAGGATCTTTTGCTGGCGAGTAATCTAGAAACTTTGGCAAAACATTCATCTGCATGAACATCTCGTTGATTCTCTCCATGGCCTTCAGTCCTGCAGGATCAGAATCCATTCCAAGGACGATGGTCTTACACATGTTCGATAGCATCTTTGCGTTATGTTCACTAAGTGCTGTTCCCATTGTACCAACGGCGTAGTTGAAGCCGTATTGGTGCAGTGCCACAACATCCATATTTCCTTCGGCAACTAAAACTAGCTCTTCTTTACGGATGTGCTTTTTGGCCAGGTTGTAGCCATAGAGGATATTACCCTTATCAAATATATAGGATTCGCCAGAGTTTAAGTATTTAGGCTTTTGATCAGGCAGAACTGCTCGACTTGAAAAGCCTCTAACGTTGCCTTGATGATCAGCAATTGGAAACATTACTCTGTCGCGGTAAAAGTCATAGTGACCAGGTCCGTGTTTGCTATCACGAATTAGACCTACATCTTTGGCCACAGTTAAGGCGAACTGGCGCTCTTTTTCATCTGGGATACTATTTAGGTAGCTAACCAGCATATTATTGCCAGTAGAGTAGCCAATCTCGAATTCATTAACTGAATCCTCGTTGAGTTTTCTGGAGCTTAAAAAGTCTGTGAAGTTTTTAGGATTTCTGTCCTTGGCCACTTTACGATAAAGCTTGTTGGCAACTTTCAGGACACGTATCGCCATATCAAATTTGGGATCAGTTTGTTTTTTACGATTTTCATCGACCTGGATGCCCATTTTATCGGCTATGTCTTTTACGGCCTCTATGAACTCAAGGTTTGAGAAGTCTATGACAAATTTGAATGCGTCACCACCGGCACCACAAGCAAAACATTTATATATGCGTTTTTGGTCGCTTACGACCATGGACGGTTTTCTGTCGCCATGAAAAGGACAGAGGCCTTCAAAGTTGGCCCCTTTCTTTTTTAAAGTATGGTAATAAGAAATAATCGAGGAGATCGGGGTCTCACGGATAATTTCAATAGTTTCGTCAATAGAGGCCATTTACTATTTTATCCCTTTTGATTGGTTAAGACCATGGCCTTTATTTTAATTCCTTTTTCGAGAAAAATCTTTTCAAATTTTGTTTCAAAGCTAGCTAGAAAGTGATCTGGGTGTTCACCTTTAAGATCAAAGGTAACCATCTGTTTTTTAAAGCGTGTTTCACCCTCAAGCTCTTCCAACATCCACTCAAAGTAACCATCGTGATCTGTCTTAACTAGAAGCTCACCGCCGTCTTTGATCGTTTTATGGGCAATATCTAGAAAGGTCTTTTGGAAAAGCCTCTTCTTATTATGTCTTTTTTTAGGCCAAGGATCTGGGAAGAAGTAAAATAGCTTAGAGATTTCACCTTCACCAAATAGGTAGCCTAGTCTCTCTCCACGAGCACGGAGGTAGCGAAAGTTTTTATGCTCAAGCTTTCCGAGTTTTCTCGCCAAGTTGTAGCTTCTTTTAAATCGGTGGTCCATTCCAACAAAGTTTACATCAGGTCTATTTTGAGTGAAATCAATCATGAAATGGCCATATCCAGTTCCAATTTCAACACATAACTCACCGTCGTTATTGAAAACGTCTTTTGACCAGTTGCCTCTGTGGCCTTCACCTTCATCATCTCTTAGGACGATGTCATCGAATAGGCCCAATTTATCGTGATAGGGATTATCGTGCTTATAAGTAAAGCCGTCTTTAAAAGCGTAATCTTGTTCGTTAGTTGGTTTTTTTTCTTCTTTATCTTCTTTCATAGGGCGGTTTATACAGAAAAAGACGCCCCCTGCCAAGGCGCTTAGACAGGCTATGAAAGATATTATGTAAAAAAAAATTAACTCAATATTAAAACTGGTTTGAATCCATTAGTTGGCCCAATTGGTAAAACTTATACATAACACTGCCTTGGGAGGGGATGAGAAATGACTTGTATTAGATTGTGCGCTGCTTTTGTATTTACTTTAATATTTGCGATTGCCTGCGATAGCAATACACCTCAAACCAGGGATCAGAATACAACTAATGTCTACACCCAACCTGAGTCAAAGGAGTTGAGTGGGGCAGATCTAGACTGGGAATCGATTAAAACTTATACCTACATTGAAAAACAACAGGCCCTAAAAGACTACCGACAATCACTTGATACCCTTGACGCAAAAATTGACGACTTAGAAGAGAAAATTGCCTCCAATGCTCAAAATATTGAAATGAACACCCGAGAGCTTTGGAAAGAGAGTGCTGAGACTCTTAGAGATAAAAGGGCCAAGCTTGGGGACGTCTACCACAAACTTCGATCTGCTACTCAAGAGAATTGGCAAGAGCTACAAGCATCGTTTGAGAGCAATTGGAATGAACTAGAGGAGAGGTGGGACAGTTCAAGACAGGCGGAGTAGGTTCTGTCGTAACTAAAAAAAAGAAACCCCATCCTAAGACGGGGTTTCTCTATTAGATAAGATATATATTCTTATTTTGCGTTCATAATGAAGTCAGTAGCAACACTCATTACAGCGTTTTGATCAGCTGTAGAAAGTCCTTTAAGCAATTCATTTCTAGACTCAACATTGATGAAAGCACCTTGAACATCTTCCATAGAAAGATCTTTACCTAGTGCCATACCAATTGCGTTAGCTGCTGCGTTTGGTGAATGATCATTTGAAGAAGCAAACCCTGCCATTGCATCAGAAGTGCTCATCGCAAGTCCTTTACTCATACCTGTGTTGATTAGCTTGTTCATGATTTTTGCTCTATTAAGGATCTCCTCCTTTGCATCACAAAGTCTGATGTCTCCACCACAGTCTTCTGCAACTGTAGAGAAAATTAGGCCAGTGTCATAGTCTTCGTAGTTACCATTTTTAAGGTCAGTAAGGTTGAAGAAAGCGTTATCAAAGTTGATTTCTTTCGCCATGTGCTTGTGAGCATCTTTATAAGTACTCCATCCATTAATACTTACAGCAAAGTATGTAGCACCACTATTTGAATTATAAATATCCTCATCCGGGTTTCTATCCATAATTACGATATAACCAGAGTCAGCACCTTGTTGAGTTTGTGCCTTAGCTAGTCTAAATCTATTGTCATCGTATTTTTCTCCGTCGATCCACTTCTCATTAAGTTGTTCTACAAATAGGTTTGCAGCATCTACATGAGATTTTTCTTTGATTTCAGGATCACTTGAACCGCTACAAGATACAAGGATTGTTGTTGCGGCAATTGCCAAGATAGACTTTAAATTTGTTTTCATCGTAGCTCCTCCTACAGAGTTTCGTTTTTTTTGGGGGGGTATTATTTAAAAAAGAATTTACCTCTTTTTTGTGCGTGGCGTAAGTTTTTTTGTGACTACCTGAAAAAATGACATACCTAAAAAAAAGAGACCTCATTAGGCCTCTTCGCAAGCTTATATAGCCTTTAGGAACTGTTTCTCCACATCGCCCTCAAGGCAAGTTAGTGGTAGGTACTTTTTCTGTTCTAACTCAATTACATTTTGGGTTTTACAATTATTAGGTATTCTAAATGATAGCTCCACAGGCCTGATCATTGTGTTGTCTGTGACGACAGCAGTGCTTACAAAATTTGAATTGATATGTGAGAAGTCCATAAACACTGAGGCCCTGTCTTTGCCATCGAAATAGGTTGCTCCAGGGTTGTATAAATCAGTAAGACTTTCTTGAATATTTTGAAAATAATTAAGGCGATCAATTTGTACTTTATGCTTCACACTCAAGTCCCTAGTGTTAAAGGCAATTAAATGTTTTTTAGTTTCATAAAAGATTACCTGCTCATTATCAACAAAAACTCCACCGACCACAGATTGAATCTTCTCTGAAGTGTTTTCCTGACGAAACTGAAGGCCTTGTTCTGTCATATAATCAAACAAGTTAATAATATGCTCACCATTTACTTTGGCCACTAAGGTATTCTTTTTATTATTCATAAAATTAAAGTTCTCCACTCTAATGGCATTGGTGTTATTAATGTCGAAATAGTCGTTTGATAGGGGCTCAAGCTCTAGAGGGGAATTAATGCTTGGTACAACTATATACCCTGTAATGTTGCCATTTTGCTCTATAGATAGCTGATAAGTCGGTACTCCATCAAAATCAATAGGACTGGCGTTAAACCATGTCTTATCAATCCAATTTAAATTCAATTGAGTGTATAAATCCTGGTAAAATTGCTCATTATCAAAAGCTCTAAAGCCGTCTTCAGCGATATAAAATAAATGCTTTCCTATATCTCTATGTTGAAAATTAATATCAAGGTAGGTCTTGCCCCAGGTGGTGGCGTCAAAGTCTTTTTGATCAAGAAAGCTTGTTGTGAGGTAGCCCACCAACAGTTTGTCCTCTGCTTTAATAAAGGTGATTTTACTGGTGTCGATCTTTGTATTTGTGTTTATTTTAGCTTCTAGAGTCGAGAGATGCTGCCCAAATTTTGAGTCAAAATAGGCCGCTTTTAATATCTTTGTATCCACATCACCTTGTGTGGAATAGACAATTATATTCTCTTGTCTGCCATGGCTTTGCACACTAACGATATTATAAACTGATAGTAGGTTCTGCATTAGAAAAGAACCAGTTTGTTTAAAGCTAGTGCCTTGAAATTTATAAAAAATTACTTCTACTCCATCTTGGCGCTTTACCATTGAGAAGAATAATGAGGAGTCTTTATAACCGTAAGTCTTAACAGGTTGCATGTTGTTAATACTTGGGATCTCTGTAGGTAGTTTGAAGGAGATCAGATCTTGTTTATTAAAATTTTTAACAAGATAGAACGATTTTCTAAATCTCTTCTCCTTTCCATCTTGAGTAATAGAGAAGTCGATATTTATAAGATTGTCTTGCTTAGAATCCTTCAGTTTTCCTTTTAATATAAATTCACTTTTTTCAAAAGGGTTTAGTCTGTCCTTTAAACTTATACAAGATAGGTCTGTGAAGGACTGGGATAAGCTCGAACACTCTAACTTGAAAGCTGAAGATTTATTTCCTAAACTTTGAATAGGAAGCCTTAAACTAAATTCAAGATTTTTATTGAGCGCTATTGTTGAATTCTTTTTTAATACTGGATAAATACTAGGATTGGCCCTGATACTTAATGCTCTCTTGATGTTAAGAAAACGATATTCTGTAAGGTCTCCCTTAACAGTCGTTGAACCATCTAGAATTCGCTGAATAACCTCTGCATTACTTAGAGTAGGGTTATTGCCCTTTAAGAGTGCTATAGCAGCACTAACAAATGGAGCTGATTGGCTTGATCCATCAAGCTTGTCGTATCCTGAAATCGTCAGGTTTGTTGAGTAATTATCTGTTGGGATTGTAGAAACAATTTCTTCTCCAGGAGCATAAATATCAACCATACCCCCGAAATTACTAAAGTCAGAGATAGTTCCACTTTTGCCTATAGCTCCTACACACAGAACGCCCTCTAATGAACATGGGTATTGATTAGAGCTGTTCATGTTGTTACCGGCTGCACTAACAACAATAATGCCAGCATCGTTTGCTCTAATAATGGCCTGTTCAATCTTAGTGGAGTGCATTTTGTTAAGCCATCCAGCACTGATGTTTATGACATCTACTTTTCTTTTAATGGCATAATCAATGCCCTTTTCAATAATTGAGGTCACTGAAAAAGGATGGCCTGGTTTAACTCGAAAAGGTCTTGATGATCCATTAAAAATTCTAACAGGTAAAATTTTGATTCTGTCATCTACTCCACGTATTCCTCTACCATCATTAAGTGCTGAGATAATCCCTGAAACATGCGTTCCATGTCCATTCAGATCTTTTATGTTGTTTGAGCTGTCACTTAAATTTACTCCATAGCAGTCATCAATATATCCATTGTTATCATCATCCTTACCTTGGACTCCGCTACATTCGACTTCATTTCTATGAATTGAGTGCGAAAGCTCAGGATGATCATAATCAACTCCAAAATCAAAAACAGCAACAATTGGAGTTTTCTCTAACTTGATATTATCAGGCACCATGATGGAACCCGGAGAGTTGTTATCCAGAAACCACTGGTGGCCCTCAAGATCAACATCTGTTGCCAAGGCATTAATACTTAATAGAATAAGTGTGAGAAGCTTTTTTAATTTCATAGTTATAACCAATTTAAGTAGAGTTCACTAAAGTTGATCCCACTTCTCCCATGGATAAATTGCAAAGGTCCAAAGGGGTATTTCCCGCTTCTTCGTCCTATTGTATTTGCTTGAACATCATCAATTAAACCTCTTTCATCGCCGTATCTAATGCCGTTTAGACCGCCATATAAATAGATATTCTCTTCTCCAAATAGCTGGATCATTC
>JAGSHJ010000084.1 GCA_023954595.1 Bacteriovoracaceae bacterium
CTAATACAAAATGTTCCTGTCCTATAATTTCAGTTAGTTTATTTGGTCTGTATTTTTCAGTCCAAAGCATAATAACCATTCTCCTTTTTATAATCACGAATTATAAATAATCTCGCTCCACCTGAACAAGATACAACGATTACAGGAGCTTTTCTTTTGAGTCCCTCATCCATTGCTAAGGCAATTTTCTCACCAGTAACAACACCCATTGATCCGCCCATGAAACGAAAGTCCATACAAGCAATAACAGTTTCACGTCCGTTGATCTGACCAACTCCGCAAACTGTTCCATCTTTCTTAGAAGTATTATTATATGCCTTGGTCAAACGGCTATCATAGCTAACCTTGTCACTGAACTCTAACGGGTTTTGAGTTTCAAGATCTTGTCCAAACTCTTCAAAGCTTCCCTCGTCCATTATCAAATCAATACGACTTTCAGCTGTCATGCGGTAATGATGATCGCAAAAAGGACAAACATTGGCGTTTTGCTCTAACTTGTCCGTTTGAAGGATTTCAGAACAACCATTGCATTTCTTCCATATACCAACAGGTGTACTAGACCCCTGTCTTTTAACATTTTTAAGTTTTGGGTTTTTTACACTATTAAACCAGCCCATAATTATCCTTTTTGATGATAAATCAAGCACATAGTAATCAAATTTAGCCCTGAAGTAAATTAACCAATGTGAATTGTCGCCTTTTTAAATTGGCATTATTTTTGGCACCATCACTTATAACCTACTGAAATATCGAAATTTGCCCTGTTAAAACCGTCCTTTAGGCTAAACTATTTAAATGAACGACCGAAATGAAATACGATGAATATTAAAACAACTTTTTCTCTATTGAGCATATTCGTATTTGCGACACCTGCTGCAATGGCAAGTTATGTCACATTTCCAGACTATGTTGTCATGCCTAAACAGAGACAAATTCAAGTTGTTGAGATGCTTCAGGACTATATTGTTGAATCTGAATATCAAAGTCGTGCTCTGCTTGAGAAAAACTCACCTGAGTACACCTGGTGGAATCAAATAAGTGAAAGCTTCACGGCCTACGCAGCCGGTGCAACGGCAGTAGAGAACTCATCCTGTATGTATGGTGGCTGGTTGTCAGTGGCCTATAAAAACTCTAGAAATCGTCTACTGTGTTCAAATCCAAAAAAGATTAGATCCGCAAGAACTGATTACGAGAGAAAGGCCAGGCTTGGAATGGTCAAAGACCAAGAGCTTCGTGAAGAATTGGAGCTTTCAAGTAAGATCTATCAAAGCTCTTATGATGATATTGCAAACGGTGATTACGTAATGATCGATTTTAAGACCACAGGTGGCCTTAATATTGAACTACACCCTTCACCACACAGTAGCCGTCCATGCCAAGTTGAAAAACGTGGAGACATCATTTGTAACCCAACAATCTTTGGAGCACCGGATGGTAAACCTTTATGTGTTCCGGGTGATGAGGATAAAAGAGGCTTCAACTCCAGCTACTTGTGCCAACAAGCGGTTAAGCTTATTAAGGAAAAGGGCCTTGGAAATAAAACTGAAATGGAGAACGGATCATCCAAAGTCTATAACGACATGATGGACAAAGTGATTGCTGACTCTATTACGAGTGAGGATCACAGAAACCTATTCCTATCCAATCTACAAAGAATGTACACAATGTGTATGTGTGCTCAAGACAAAGACTACAAGTCCCACTCAAATAAAGTGAATAAAGAATTCGCCAATCTTATGTTTAACACAAGGACATGTGTTGGTGTTCTCAATCAAACAAGAGAAGTTCTAAAACAAGTTCAAGCAAGTGGCAGCTGTAAAGCAACTTTAGCTCCCACTGACAACTTCAACTGGGAGAACTTCGCTGAGAAAGCACTAACAAATTTAAATAAAGAGATTGATGTCCTGGATAAGATTGCAAGCAGTGTTACGACACTAGATCGAAACATTAAAGTTGCAGATCCATTTAACTCTTCCGAAACTCTTAAAATAAGCGAGATCAGAAAGGCCGCAGTAGCTCAAAGGGCACCACAGTCATATTGTCATGTGGACCTTGAAGCTCCTGATGTTGTTGAGCCTCCAAAGAAAAGCGTTTCATGTGAGCTTCAGATTGGATGGAATACATCCCAGGATGCTGCATTTATAAAGGGGTTCACCCCTGGTGGCGAGTCATCTATGAGTGACTTTAACTTTTCGCTAAAATACGAAGACGTAGATGGCAAGAAATTGTTCAGACTTCCTGCAGGACAGACGCAGTTAAGTGTTACAGCAAAACATAACGATATTGAATGTGTGTCCAATACACTTTCTAAAAGCGAATACCTCTGTGAGCTTTCAGTGGCAGACATAACGGCCGAAGGAAGCTTCCCTATCGAACTAACTCTTCCAGACTCTATAGAGAAGGCCAATCTTACAGACATTAAATGGAGCTCTCCTATAGAAGATTCTGAAGCTGGATATAGTGCAACTTTTAAAGATGGCCGTCCAGAGAAGCTGAGCTTTAAAGCGAAGACTAAAGACGGAAAGCAAGTAAGTTGTAGTGCACCAGTTCCTGAGGGTGAGGCGGCGATTTGTAAGGTTAAAAGTTTGGCCATTGCGAAATACAAAAATGGAGACTATTGGACAGGAAGCTTTGAAATTAATAAAGACGGTGTACCTTTAAAAGGCAAAGTAAGCACCGAGCTTGAAGGTATCAATGCCAAAGAGAAATCTTTCAAACTTCCAAAAGACACAATGGACCAAGTAAGCTTTAGCGTTAACATAAAAGGCCAATCAATTAGCTGTATGGGTGTATATGAAGCACCCGAAACAGAACAAACCTGCTCTGTAGAATTAAGTCTAGAGCCTGGTGAGGGCGGCGTTTACGTTAGAGCGGAAAATGCTCTACATAGTGGCGAAGAAGTAGACTTTAGTAATGGAGACTACTCCCTAGAATTCTTTAACACTTCTATTGAGTTCGAAGAAACGACTGAAGAAAGTGAAGACGAAATGGTTGACGCTATTGAAGAGGCTCCTAAGAAGAGAGCTAAAAAAGGCAAAGGACCTAGAGATGGTAAAGGTCCTAAAAAAGAAGCTAAAACAGAAGAAATAATAATCAGTGGTGCACCAATAGCACTTGAGGATGACAACAGTGTCTTTATTGAGTCATCACAAGAGGATCAAATAATTAAGGCGTTGATGACTACACCTGATGGGTGTGAAGCAACTGCTGAGACCGAGGTCAAGGCCACTCCTGAGGAGTTTAAGTTGGATCCTGCTTTTAAGAAACCGAATCTACAGAATCCGAATATCCAGTCCCCTACAAGACGCAGAGGTGGATTCTTCATGCGTGGTACTAATTAAAATGAAATCTTACGTCGTCGGCATATAGAATATGCAGGCGATTCTCACCTAGATCGGTGATCTCTTGAATTAACTCTTCTTGATAGTTAGGCTTTAGATGGCCTAAATAAATCGGAACCTCACCCGGCATTTTTTTGATTTCTTCTTTAATCGTCGCAGGTGTGTGGTGATCAGAAATATCGGCCACATTTTGAAGCTTGTTTGGAAAACTTACCTCAGTAAAGATGGCCTTAAGGTTTTTATACTTTTTGCCAACTTCCCAGATTCTGTCGGTGGCCTTCGTATCTTGAGTAAATAAAACAGCGACATCATCTTTTTCAACGATGAATCCCATCGCATCCCCTGGGTGTTCAACATGCACTGGCATGATTGTATACTCACCTAGCTTAAGCTCTTTCTCTGCAGGTATGGCGTTAAAAGTAATTGTTGGTTTCTGAGCATTAGGTAATACGGAGAAATCTGGCCAAACAGTGTCATTAAACAAGTGGTCTTTGATGACCTTTTTTACACTTGAATGGCTATATACTTCAAATGCTTTGTCTTTTAGTCCAAAGCAGTTGTCACAAAGAAACGCTAAATCTTTTGTATGGTCCAAGTGGCTGTGAGAGATCAGGATATGATCAATTTTAAGTTGATCTTCGATATCGAGGCCAGACGCTACACTACCTGCGTCTATCAACAACGAATCATCTATTAGATAGCTTGTGGCACTATAATTTTTAGTGACGCCTCCATGGCCTCCAATGATTTTAACCTGCACAACTCTCCTTGGTTTATAAACATTGTCACTTAATATGGAAAATTTTTAAAGTGAATTTATTTGAAGGGCTCTTTTTCCTACCTATTATCCAATTTTGAATAAATTTCTTTAGAGTTCTCCCCTGTGATTTCCGCTAAAAGCTTGGCCAATAGCTTTGGCCTTGCTCCCTTTGCCAAAATTTCTTGAGCAAGCCCACTCACCTGAGCTGAACCGGTTGATTTTTTTTGAGGGTTATGTGCCAATAAAACAAACTCTCCCTTTTCAGTGACAGCTTCTTTAATTGCGGCCCACTCACTACCTTTAAATCTATGAACGCTTTGAAATGTTTTTGTGAGCTCTCTACAAATAGCAAAGTCCCAATCTGGCAGTTCTTTTGAGAGAATATCCATTGTTTTTTTAACTCTAGATACACCTTCAAAAAATATGTGAGTTCCGTACTGGGATTGCATCAGCTGTACGAATTGTTCAACCTTGGCCTTCTCTCTTCCAAGAAATCCATGAAAGTGAAAAGGTGTTGCAGGAAGTCCTGACAGCTCAAGGGCCACCATTGGCGCATTTGCACCAGGAAGGGATTGAACTTCAATATTATTTTCGATTGCTAGTCTAACTAATGGAAGAGCAGGATCACTTATAACCGGAGATCCAGCATCACTAGTGTATACAACTTCTTCTTCACTCATAGATTTAAGAATACCTTGAAGAGTGGTCTCTTCAGAGTGATCGTGAAATGCCCAAATTCTTTTTTGAGAGTAATCAATCTCAAGTCGAGTCAATAGCTCTTTCAAAACCCGAGTATCTTCGGCAACTATAATTGAGCAATCTTGTAGTTTTTGTTTTGCTCTAAAGCTAATATCTTCCACATTTCCGATAGGTACAGTAACCAAAGTTAATCCTGACACGAGCACACCGCCTATTTTTTCCCCGTAAAAATCAATCTGCCCCCATGGTAGAATAAATTAGCTGTTAAGTCACTTTAAGAGAAAGGGAGAAAATCTATGTCAATGAAGGCCAATATTTTAAGAGATGCTATGGGCAATATAATCGTTCAAATGCAAGGTGATCTAGGGTACGAGCACAGTATTCCGCTAAGAAGCGAGCTCAAGCAATTGGCAGAGGAAAACCCGCATTCAAAAATCACAATCGACCTAGGTGGAATCGACTTCGTTGGTTCTTCAGGAATTTGTCATTTTGTTGAAACAGTTCAGCTACTAAATACAGAAGAGCACATCAATAAGAGAATTGGGCTTTCTAACGTTGGACAAGAATTCAAAAAAGTCTTCCGTCTTTTCACTATCGATGAAGCTGAAGTTATTTGGGACGAATTTGGAATGAACGATGACGATACCAAAAATATGAATACTACTTTTGGTAACCGCAAGAGAACATTCGAAATGTAATTGTTCTAAAAGTTTAAATTTAGAAGATTCATATAAATGGGAGGCGTATTGCTTCCCTTTTTATTTTGAAAGTTTTGAAGCTTCTCTTGAATCTCCATAACTCTTCTTGGACTTCCAAAGAAACTTCCCTCATCTTCAGGTGCAGGCGCTCCATAACCACCAGTTGGCGGCGGAAAGCCTCCTGCAGGAGGATAAGGTGCGGGCGCGTATGGGTCTTGTTCAGGATAAGGATTGTAGTTCTCCTCTCCTGGAGCTTTATATGAAGTTAGGACATATGTTCCAAAGATAATACCTGCATACAAACCAAGTGAAGCACCCTGAGCAATTGCACGAGAGTTTGTTCCAAATGCCATTGAAGCAAATCCTAATAAAGCACCACTTACAGTTCCATATGTGGCAACAACTGCAAAGGCCTTAACTTTTGGGTCCATGGCAAGGGCCTTGTTTGCAGGAAACATTAGACCAAAACATAAAATAAAGGAGAAGATTAGTTTTTTCATCACGTATAAGGTTAAAAAACCCCCAGCGTTTTGGCAATTTTTTAATCTTTTCTTGAGTGCTTATCCGACAAATAAGATTCAGAACCTATACAAGCTCTTTTACGCCTTTAAAACTTTGACGATGGATTGGTGTCACCCCTAACACTTTGAGTGCGTTACGGTGGGCCTCAGTGGGATATCCTGCGTGTTTACTCAGTCCGTAGCCAGGGTAGATCAAGTCAAAAGCACGCATTTTTTCATCTCTGTACTCTTTTGCGATAATTGATGCCAAGGCTATTGTTAGAAACTTAGAATCCCCTTTTATTACGGATTCAACATTATGCTCATCTAGATCAAAGCTCTTATTTCCATCTACTAGTATTGTACAAAGCGAAGCTCCTAGAAGTTCACGGGCAGCATTTTTCATACAGCTCAAAGACGCTTGTAAAATATTGATCTTATCAATTTCTTGAGGTGAGTGTTCACAAAGGACAAATTCAAATTTACACCCATCAAGCTCTCTTGTGATTACTTGATTTAGCTCCAGGCCATTTGGCTCAATTTCCAGTTTTTCAATTATGCCCAAACGTCTTTTAGCAGAGAGTTTTTTAGAGTCACTCACACCCAGAGACTCTAGAGACTTAAAGATGTCTGTATTCTCTTTTGTTATCTTTAAGGCGCAGCCAACTACAGGTCCTGCAATTGGACCCCTGCCGACTTCATCACAGCCAATGATCTCTGAGCAACTTTTTAAATATTCTGTATCTTTGAATTGGGACATTATCGTTTTGCTTTTTTGGAAATAAAAAAAGCGATCTGCGACAAACCTAAATCTGTCGCATCTCGCTTTCGATTTTCTTCATTGAGTGAAGAATGCAATTTAAGAAAATTTCTTAAATTAAGCGTTCTTCTTGGCCTGAGCCTTTTGAGAGTAATCAGTCTCAATTCTTGCTGCTTTACCAGTTCTCTCTCTCAAGTAGAAGTGCTTAGCTCTTCTTACTTTACCACGCTTAAGAACCTTAATAGATTCAACGTTTGGAGAATGGTAAGGAAATACTCTTTCCACACCAATACCGCTAGACATCTTTCTTACTCTAAAATGTCCATCAGTGTTTCTCTGGTTGCCTTTAATAGCAATTACAACACCGTCGAAAAGCTGAATACGTGATTTCCCACCTTCAGAAATTCTAACAGAAACAGAAACTGTATCACCTGCTTTAAATTCAGGGAAAGATTCCGCAAATTTTGACATGTGATTTTTGTTTACCAAGTCTACCAAGTTCATAAAAACTCCACTTAATGCCTTCCATTCGTCCCGCGCTTGTCTTCAACATAGCCATTTTGGCTTATAGACCAGAGGGAAGGGTAATATATATAATTGGACTCAGAGGCTTCCGCGTAGCCTGTCACAATAAATTGCAACAGCCGACCTAACCGAAAGATGGTTATAACCATCTTTGGCCGCTCCGAAAATGGGTTCCAAGCGAAAATCCACATTTTCGGTGACAGAGGCATGTAATCCCCAACCTGTACCAAATATCAAAATCATAGGCCTATTGTCAACTTCTAACTTCCCGCGTAAATCCTCGCAGGTACCGTCAAAATCCTTAAAACCGGCGGCAGTGGCCACTTTAATTGGAGCTTGCCCATGCTTTTCTTCAATTACTTTGCAGGCATACTCAAGCGAGTTTGCCATGTTAATGAAGGACAGAGCGTCTTTCCTGTCAGGATTGTACTCATTTCCGTAGTCAGTATTCCAATGATCCAGAATGTTTTTAACCAAGGCATGCTGCTTTTCAACAGGTGTGACTATAAAATAGCCATCAAAACCATAGGTTCTAGCACTTCTAGCAATATCGTGAATATCTAAGTTAGTTACGCTGGTGGTAACCGTATCCCCTCGTTTGTTAACAATCGGATGGTGCACCAAGGCCAAATAGCAATTTTTCATAGATAAGTTTTTAACAGAGATTTGAGTAAGAATCTATCAGTTTTATGTGCCGGACATAAATTATTGGACCTTTAGCATCCTCATTGTGAAAATATTCCAACCTTGTTCATGTGTATAGATGACTTCACCGCAATTTTGCTCAATCATCTTCTTCGCGAGACTTAGCCCTAGCCCTGTCCCCTTGCCAATCTCCCTCGTAGTGAAAAACGGATGAAACATTCTATCTTGCACGTTTTTCTCTATTTCTTCCCCACAATTGGCAACTGAAAGCTCAACATAATCACCGTGTTCATGGCATTCAATCCTTACTGTCTTCTCTTCGGAGAACTCTAAGGCCGCAATTGCATTATCCATGATGTTATAAAATATTTGAGCATACTGACTAAGATGACCCTCAACACTGAATGAAGAAATAGGCAAAACGACTTCGGTGTCCTTTTCCTGAAGAGATTTAAATAGAAGTGGCATAACAGTCTCTACTATCTTGTCCGTATCAAAGGACTCAAAGTCTTCATGCATGTTCACTCTTGAGAGCTGGCGCATGCTTTTAACAATATTTCCGATTCTCACAGTTGCAAGCTTAGCACTCTCCAATTCTTCCAACACCTCACTGCTAGCGTTTGCACTTTCCAACTTCTTTTGCAGTTTCCAGTGATGGCCCATAACTATGGTCAATGGGTTATTAATTTCATGTCCAATTCCTGCGGCCATCTCACCAATTGAAGCAAATTTTGAAGAGTTGAAGCTTTTTAACTTCTCTTCCTTTAATTCTTGTTGAAGAGCAAACTTCTCTTCTAGCTCTTCCAGAAACTTTTTCTTCTCCATGGACAGCTTTGCATTCTTTAAAAGACCACTGTTAAAGCGATTAATTACAGTGCCAAGTACTCCCAAAAATACGAATTGGGCCAGAAAGAACATAAGGCAATGATCAGAGCCAATATAAAGTGTTCTCACCATGAAAGGCACAATCAATAGTAATGCAAATGCAATAGCAGTTAGCTTATCCGCAACGTTGGATATACTACCACCTGCGGCCATGGACAGAACAAAGGCCACAATGATTCCATCCAACTCATCCGGTGCATGCTTCATTGTAATGATTGATACAAGACCCCAGGACAAGGCACAAAGCAAAGTTGTAACTCTATATTTCACTAAGTGCTTATTGAGCTTAGTAGCATCCTTTGACTTTAAGATATTACGTCTGTAGCTAATACCAAGATACAAACGGCCAATATTAGTTACTATGACTGCCACAAGCCAAATACCTAAAAGTTCAGCTGGAATATAGTCTTTTAAAATGATGGCCAAGACACAGGCACAAAGTACGGATGTTACCACCACGGTCCACTTATTTAGAAAGATGGAACGTAATTGATAGTGAAGAAGAGAATCGTTCATATTCAATCCAGAAGGTCGGGTCGATACTTCTTTGTTATGGTTAAGCTTGATTCTTCTTTGAAGGCCTTGATCTTTTTATGGTCTCCGGATACGAAGGCCTCGGGAACATTCATTCCCGCAAAAACTCTAGGCCTTGTGTAGAGTGCATGCTCCAACTTACCTTGGGCAAATGACTCATCCTCTACGGAGAGCTTGTTGCCAACCACTCCTTGAACAAATCGCATACTTGAATCAAGTACACACATTACGGCCAATTCCCCGCCGGTTAAAATGAAGTCTCCTAAAGAAATATATTCGTCGACGTACTTCTCAAGGAACCTCTCATCAATTCCTTCATACCTTCCACATATAAATACAACATCTTTGGGAGCACTAAAATCTAGAACTCTTGATGCAAAATCTATCGCTAAGTCATTATTGAGGGTTTTGC
>JAGSHJ010000473.1 GCA_023954595.1 Bacteriovoracaceae bacterium
CCGGCCGGTTATGCGGTAAAAAATCAACCTGTAAATGAGATTACTTATGCTATAAAAGGCCCGCGTGTTTTTGTTCGTTCTATTATGTCGGATGAAGACAAATTGGTAGTGGACCTTCAAAAGTTTTTTAAAAAGAACAAGTCTCGCTATGAAATAAATGTGAATGACCTTGGAATGAGTTTTCCATTTGGCGTCGAGGTTACTCGGGTTGAGCCAAATCGATTGGTTGTAAGGCTGGAGAAGTCCTTAATTAAAGAGGTTCCAGTTAGAAAGGTACTAGTGGGAGAGGTTCCTAGTGATCATAAGATGATTTCATCTAGCATTGAACCAAAGAAAATTATGATAGAGGGGCCTATTTCCGTCGCTAGAAAGATAAAGTACATTGAAACCGCCCCCATTGAACTTAATGGTTTGACTGGATCTTCGAGTATGAAGGCCGGCGTCATTGTTCCAGATGAAAGAATCAAATTAGAGAGTGAGTTTGTAGAATTTAAGTATACCATTCACCCAACACGGGCGAATATGATCTTAAAGAATATCCCTGTTAAATTTCTAAGTTCCCAACTCATTAAGGGCTCAGATAGGCGAACAGTGAATCTTATGGTATTAGCAGATAATAAAGACAAGT
Source organism: Bacteriovoracaceae bacterium (assembly GCA_023954595.1). Lineage (GTDB taxonomy): Bacteria > Bdellovibrionota > Bacteriovoracia > Bacteriovoracales > Bacteriovoracaceae > UBA845. The sequence goes on from JAGSHJ010000473.1 coordinate 629, forward strand.
TGAACTACAGCCCAAAAGACATAAAAGTCATCGCTGATGTTCCTGACAAGTCCAGAGGAAAAGTTATAGTCGAATTGAGGGCCCAGTTGCCTCAAGGACTTCACCTCTTGGAGATACAGCCAAAAACTATAGCTATTGAAGTTGAAGGAAAATAATTATGAGTAGAAAACTTTTTGGAACCGATGGTATTCGAGGTCGCGCAAATATGTACCCTATGACTGGGGAGATTGCTTTTGCATTAGGCAGAGCTGCGACTAGCTACTTTCAAAAGAAAACCAAATCTAAAAAACCAATTATAATCATCGGCAAAGACACTCGTCTTAGTTGTTATATGTTAGAGCAGGCCTTCTCCGCTGGTGTTTGTTCACAAGGTGGTAGGGCAATTCTAACAGGACCTATTCCTACTCCTGGCGTTGCTTTTGTAACTCAGTCCATGAGAGCGGATGCTGGCGTTATGATTTCAGCATCACACAATGCATATTTTGATAACGGAATTAAACTATTTGATAGGGCCGGACATAAGCTTCCTGACTCGGTTGAGCTTGAGCTTGAAAAGATGGTTTTGAACCCAGATCTAATTCCTAAGAAATTGGATGACCAATTAGGTAGCGCTAAAAGACTAGATGAGGCCATGGGCAGATATATTGTTCAGGTTAAGAGTGCATTCAGCTCTGATTATAATCTGGAAGGGATGCGCCTAATAGTAGATGGTGCCAATGGTGCTGGATATAAAGTGGCACCTATGGCCTTTAGAGAGCTTGGTGCTGAGGTTATCTCAATTGGAAACTCACCAGACGGTACAAACATTAATAAAGGCGTTGGTGCTCTTCATCCAGAGACATGTGCCGAGAAAGCACAGCTCTATAGAGCTGACCTAGGTATTTGTCTTGATGGTGATGGTGATAGGATCGCTATCATTGATGACATGGGCAAGGTCGTTGATGGTGATAAGTTAATGGGTGTGCTTGCCAAGTTCTTAAAAGACACTGATGCTCTAAACGGTAGTAACGAAATCGTTGGTACAGTCATGACAAACTTTGGTCTTGAAAAATACTTTGAAAAAATCGGTTTAAAACTTTTTAGAACGAAAGTTGGAGACCGCTATATTGTTGAGAGAATGTTGAAGTCTGGTGCATGCTTTGGTGGTGAACCAAGCGGTCACTTAGTCTTTAAAAGACACTCAACTACAGGGGACGGTATCCTTGCAGCACTTAAAGTTATTGAGTGTGTGAAGTACTACCAAAAACCTCTATCCACACTGCTTGATGAGATTGAACTTTATCCACAAGTTATGAAAAATGTTACTGTTAAAGAGAAAAAGCCATTCAAAGAACTACCTGAAGTGGAAAAAGCCGTAGAATCGGTAAATAAAAAACTTAAAGACACCGGTAGAGTTCTTCTGCGTTATAGCGGTACTGAGAACCTTGCAAGAGTCATGGTTGAGGGCGAAGATGAAACTCTAGTAAACACGTGTTGTGACGAGTTGGTAGAGGTAGTTCAAAAGTCATTAGCTAAATAGGGGATAAGTATGGCCAGACTAGGCGTTAATATCGATCATGTTGCCACTTTAAGACAGGCCAGAGGTGAACACTATCCCTCTATTGCTGAAGCTGCAAGGATTTCACTTGAGGCGGGAGCTGACCTAATTACAATCCATTTGAGAGAAGATAGAAGGCATATTCAAGACCCAGATGTTCCTGCGGTAAAGCTTGTAACTCAAAGATATGGTAAACCACTGAATCTAGAGTTAGGTGTGGATCCGGGCATTATTGATATCGCCATAGAAGCA
>JAGSHJ010000263.1 GCA_023954595.1 Bacteriovoracaceae bacterium
ATAGCATAGGGAGTGACGTACTCGTCTGACAGGGTACAATCCATAAATTGTTTATCTCTTCCATAATAAGTTCTAAACCAAGAACGATCAGGTCCCTTTTCATCAAAATACTCGCCACCAAAGGCCCGTCGAAACCAAGCTTTTTCAAATTCAGATTCTTTTACTTTGGCCAAGGCATGACCATATTCATGGCGGATTACATCGAGCAATGGATTCGAAGTTCTAGGAGCAATATAGATAGTATCTTCTTCAAATCCTACAGCTTCATGATGCCAGGGAACTCCCGCATGATAAAAGAAGCCATCTCCTCCGATCCAATTCGGTAGAAGAGTCTCAACGAGGGCAATCTTATCGAGCCCTCTTCCATTATTTTTTATTAGACCTATGTCGAAGAGTTCATCGCGAACAGTATTATAGGCTTGAGTGATTTTTACTAACGATCCCATTAATTGGCTCCTACTCAAATTGTCTAAGTTTATTGAAAGAATCCTTTCTATATTTAACTTTGATATTTTTTCTCCAAATTCCACTATCTTTCAATAACTGAATCACACTGCTAAGGGGTGAATAATTGATAGCAATATATTCATTTGAAAAATCACTTATCTGCTTTAGGTAACCATGCTTCACGACCATAGTGCCCGCACAAATGACATCTTCTCCCTTAACTAAACCAAAGAGGTGCAACCTTGCTTGCTTAGTTTTTCGAAGGTGAAAGAACCGTCCTTTCTTATCAACCACATAGTGAATTGCTCCGTTTGCTAAGCCATGTGTATCGAGCTCACGACCAGAGTCCTCAAAGATCTTCCCTCTTCTAAAGTAAAGCTCATAAGCCTTGCGCTCCTCTTTATCAAATAACTTAACCGTCTTCATACTTTTATACTGGGGTTCAAGTCTTAAAAGCTTGTTCGAAGGATTCGCCTCAAAATGAGACTTATAAGTATTGATATGCTTAATTCTAGCCGCCGCATCTCGAACAATCGCATCCTGCATATCCTTCACGGACTGAGCCGAAAGCAAGGGGAGGGAGAAAGTGAGTGCAACTCTAAGGAGCATGTCGATGAAAAAAACCATATATAAGAGTATAAGTCAGATCGATGCCTAAGCCGACAAAAACTCCAGTAAAAAAAGCCTCTGGATAGGCCATCAATGCCGCAATCACTAGCATTAGCCGGCCTCCCTCATTCGCTCAAATTCAACTTTCTCTTGATAGGAAAATGTATCGATCCCCAAAATAAAGAGTCCGCTTCGAAGCAGGCTCTTGAAGATCCTATAAATGATCAAAATAGGGTAAATAACCAGGAACAACACCAGCATGTTAAATGAAAAGAACAAAAGCATGCTCATATTTCTCTCTCCTCTGTCATCAGGTTTTCTTTGTAGTTAAAAAGGTATCTTGCTGTTACCTCACAACGCTCAAGAGTTTCTTCATCATCAAATGATCCCATTCTGGACACTTCCAACTTCAATAGAAATTTCGCCACCTCCTGGAAGTTTATCGCCTCAAGTAAACGGTTGAAGGTATCTTCCGTGTACGAGCTGTATTCGTCTCTGGCTGCCACAGATCCCGATACATTGATTGGATCCCATATATAAAAAAGAACTTCATCCACCCTTAGCAATAACTCTCTTTCTTTATCAGTCATTATTCACTCCTTAGCTTAAAAAAAAGGCTGCCTAAGCAGCCTCCTTCATCACTTCTTCGTTTTCCATCATCTCTCTGTAGAAGGCCCGTGCCTCATCTGGACCTTCTTCCTCCAGTGTGATGACCGCATAAAAGCAGGTCTCTCTGAGGTAGTCCTCATGCTGGGGCTCTCTCCCCTTCACCTTGGCCTTGACCCTCTTTGAGATCTCGACAAGGTCCTCTCCCCTTACTGGAATCCCTCTGACTTCTTGAATGATGTAATTAATGATTGTTTCTAGATGCTTCTGGCTCATACTTCCCCCTTGTGAACCATTACATTACAAAGGGAACGTCTCAAAAAGTGAGCTTTTTAGACTCAAAGATTCGGTTTTTGCAAACTTCTTCACAAAAGCTCAGCACATTCTTTAGATAGCAAGCTGCTGAGATCTTTTCTCTCCTTAAGGCCTTGCAGATAGCATAAGGGAAGTCAGATGAGCGTCCTGAAGCATTTAAGAAGTATTTCAAATCAGAGGCAATGAATTGCATATCCCCAGATGTTAAACCCTCAAAGTCACCTTCAGAGTTTATACCTTGCTCATCGAGTAATCGTAGCTTGAGTTTAAGTGTTTTGAAGGCGGAAAGCCTTACGGCCTCCAGAGCCTCATGTAAGTCCCTCTCATGATCCATCTGCTCTTCTGTAAGTTGTCTACCGTAGGATATAAAGCGGTCTAGATTTTTAGAAATAAGAACTGTCATAGAAATGTCCTTTCGTACCAATTCGAAAGAAGTTTCAAGTTAGATAATCATTTGTTTTCTTTAACTTTTCTAATAACTCGATTAACTTTTGCTGGTGAAACTTCATAAAGGTTAGCCACACTTTTCTGAGAGATATCACCATTAATCGCCCAATTACGAGCAATTCGTTTTTCTTCACTATTTAGATTACCCGCAACTTTCAGAGCATAATAAAAATCAATCTTATCCTCTAACCTCTTACTCTTTCTAACTTCTTTTTCAATATAATCCTTAACCCTTGCAGGGATAAAAACCTTTCGTAAATACCCCATAAAAACCTTAGGGGCCTCTTCTTTGGATAAAGACTTATTTGTTTTAACAAAATACTCAATCGCTTTATAAAACTTTAAGGAAATATAAGAAAACAACTCTCCCTGATCAGACTGACGAATATTTTTCCGAACTCCTTTCTGGTTCTTGCTAACAACAAAGACATGAACTTGTTCAGAGCATTTTGAAACATACCTTTCTAGGGCAAGATAGTTTTTCCCAAGTGTTAGTTGTAATAGCTCAATATATTCATCTTTTTTCATTTATATCCCTCTTTTAAGTAACAATAAAAACCACCGGCACGATATCTTTGATTTTCATAATCATAATGCGACTTAAGTCTCAATGCAGTATTCCCATCATCCAATTGCTGCTCTACTAAAAAAGACTCAGCATCTACACTTCCATATCGAATAAAATTTCGTGCTTGAGAGAGAAATGTATCTAGAGCACTTAGATAGGTATCACCATGTATTTTCCACCTCTTATCTAGTGCATAAAATTCGATAAAGGACTCTGTATTTGAACTTTTAAATTTTCTATCATGAGGGATGACCTTCCCGTCAATTCGACAGTCCTTCTCAAAGCCCTCAAAGACTCTTAGATTTGAGATCAGCTCTTCTAGTGAAAGATCTCTATCAAGTCCCATCTTATAATTAGGAAACGTCGGTAAGTCTTCCACGTTTTTAAGTCCTTCAAAAATATCTACCAGCTCATTTATAATCTCTTTAAAGCTCTGAGGTCGATTTTCAAGAACAGGACCTGTTAATTTTTCAAATAGAGAGTCAAAGGAAAAACTATTTTTATATTTAAGTGGTATAAAATCGGAAATCTTTCTCGGTAAATTATAATAGGGAAGCGTGTTTGTAAGAACCTGAAAAACAATGAGTCCAAAAGTATAAACCTCTGAGGCCACCGTATTCGCTTCTTCAGTAAAGACATCTCTATAATAGACTTGCCCATGAGCTCTTCTTCGGTCCTCATACTCTTTAGTAGTGTGTGCATCAAAGGAAAGACCAAAATCAGCAATTTTCACATCGCCCCAGTTTGAAATTAAGATATTATCTGGCTTTAAATCCCTATGAAGGACTCCTCTTTCTTGAAGGTAGCTTAAACCTTCACAGATCTGGATTAAAACTCTCACATCCTCCATAACACTCGGACTATTAGGTATAAACTCTAAGAGTGTTGTACCTTCAATATATTCAGTAACCATACAATCCGGCTCATTATCACGAGAGTAATATCCTTTGAACCCAAGGATATTTTTATGATCTAAACTTTTAAGCTTAGAGGCTTCATTAAACAGTGATGTTACATCCATAGCTGTATCCGCCAAAAACTTCAAACAAACGACCTGATCATCTTGCTTATCATAAGCTTTATAAACAGTACCAAAGGCTCCACCGCCTATTTTTCTTATCAGTACAAACTTTTCATGAACGAGAGTCCCTTCTTCTAAATTCATAAACCCTAACTCCTTCTCTTCTTATTAAATTTACTTTACTTGAGGTCAATTAATCTAAGCTTCAAGCTCTATTAATTTTCCTTGTGCGGTTCCGAGCAAACTCATCTTAACGCTCGCTTTTGGATTCAATTCTAGAACGACTTTCTTGTACCACTCCAATTGACCAGCATAGCTTTTAATTGTTGAATCATCTAGATTACCGTCACTCTTGTAATCAACAATATGATACTCATCCCCATTCACAAGAAGGAGATCGATTAATCCCGTCATCAACTGCCCCTTATCTTCAATATAGTAAGAAAAAGGAACTTCTCCTAATTTAGTCCAATCCTTGATATTCATTTTCTCAAGAAGACTGAGGGCCTTAGATACATGAGCCGAAACCTTTTCTTTTTCCGTGGCAAAACTTTGGA
>JAGSHJ010000003.1 GCA_023954595.1 Bacteriovoracaceae bacterium
ACAAAACCCTACTGGCAAGGTCGTACATCATATTTAAGTTCATATTTTTTATCTTCCCTCTCCCTCTTTAGTACACCCGATGAAATGACCATGCCGAAAAATTCCGTTGTGAATCCTAATCGGACATACCTTAGGGCAACTTAAGATTAGTCTTTCTTTAAGCTTTTAAAAAATTTGGCAAATTCTCCGGTGAACCTTGTGTACTGTTTAGTTTCTATACACCCCCATGAAACTTGTTCTAATGGTCTAATGTAGGGCCTAAGTTTATGTCATAATGCTCTCACTTAATAACATTTGGGAGTGAAATGAGATTTTTGGCCATCTGCCTGCTATTTGCTGTGAATACCTTCGCTAACTCAACCTACATTGATGACAGTAAGTTCATTTATTGGAGTATGTCCGCTCAATATGGAATAGAAGGTAAAAGCTTTAGATATCTCATTGATCAAGAAAGTAGCGCGATTCTAAGTGCTAAAGGCTACAAAGTTGTTTCTAACTATAAAGACTCAAACATCAACATTCACACTAAAGCTATCTGTCATGGAGATGGAATAAGATCGAACTACAGAGAAGACTTTCAAGATTGTTCATACCAATTAATTGTAGAAAAGAATGGTGAGTATGAGTATGCCGGGAAAGAGGCCTACTTTGAAAACCTCAAAGACACACTAAAACTTAAAAATAAAATGCTCGAACTATTCAAAGAGTTGCCCCACGCAGACGCTCTTTAAACTTCATTCTTGGCAAACTCCCTCTCATAGAAGTATGATTCTCCCACAAATTGGTCAAGTCGGTGAAGCTGGTGAAATTCCAGCGCTGTCCCGCAACGGTGTGTTGATTTATTCAATGAGCCCGATCCTGGCAGGCCATGTCTATCTATTTACCCGAGGAGGAACACTTATGAATTTCATCATTACCAGCTAGCTACACCCATTTTTTTACGTTTAATTTAACTATTTTGTTACCTGCATTCTTATTGTGCGGGGCTACGCCTATTTATTTAGAAAGGAAAATTTATGTCCATTATAGAGAAGAAAATTGAAGAATCGAGAACCACAATTGTACGCGCTATTTTTCCAGGAAGCACAAACCACTATGACACATTATTTGGAGGTAATGCTTTAAAGTGGATGGATGAAGTGGCCTTCATTACAGCAACACGATTTGGAAGAAAGAAATTTGTCACCGTATCAAGTGATAGAATTGATTTTAATATGCCGATTCCCGGAGGACACTTTGCTGAACTTGTCGGAGAGGTGGTAAAAGTTGGTAACACAAGCTTAGTAGTTGAAGTGTCTCTTTATCTTGAACAAATGTATGAGCCTGGCAAGGTATTGGCGGTAAAGGGAAGTTTTACCTTTGTCGCCATTGATGATGAGAGAAAACCTGTAAGAATCATTGAAGAAGCAAAAGCATAAAAAAAGGGAGGCCTCGGCCTCCCCTACTATAATCTGTCTTTTATCTTATTAATTTAGGCAGTAGTTCTCTCGAGCACGAAGTAAAATCTTTTTACGTGCCTGAGATGCACTCCCACTGGAAGCATTTAAGAAGCTATTTTCAGCAGCTTCTGGACTCAACCCCTGGCCAAAGCTATAAGCGTTTACCTTACTACCTCTGACGATCAACTCCACCATAGACTGACCTGATTCAGTTTTTACTCTAAGATTACAACCATTATTTCTTGTACGCATTAAGCGAAATATATCCTGACTTTGATCAGCTGTATTTTTCTTATAAGCTGCCACATAGCTTGAAGAATAAGCATAGTTGTCATCGTCTAGGATATTTTGGGCCCTAAGCGCTTCGTGCAAGAAAAAGATGTCATCTACATAGGAGTTGGAGTTCAACTTCTTTTCCCATTTTTGTTGAACAATCTCATTGGCAGAACAATCAATACGAATTTTTCTAGAGTTTTCTTTAAAGACCCATGCAAGCTTATTCTCACGTTGAATTGTCTCCATCTGCTCTTCTGTTGCGCACAGTACATTTAATTCAAGCTGAACAATCACTCCTAATGAGAGATAGTTAAAATTAAGCTTTTGTTTGGCATCTTCAGACATATATTCAATATCAGTCATAATTTGTTCTATCTTATGCTTTACTGCAGACTCTAGTGGGTGGCCACCACCTTCTCCAACACCAGACCACGCATTAAAACAGAGACAAAATGTACTAATCAAGATCACTAGTTTTTTCATATAAAACTCCTATTTTTGCAGTGGAAACAAACCTATTTCCATTGCATATACTTTATCTTTTTTTCCAGATTCTAATAAATTCGACATGGCCTCGTTAAATTCAGAAATAAGCTTTTTGGCCTCAGGCAAACGATCTACATCTATACACATAGTCATGCTGGTCATACTTCTCTTTTCGATAGGTACTTCTTCTATAGACTCAATTGCCTTTTCTCTAATTTGAATTTGTTTGTTTCTTCTAGCGACACTTGTAGCGGTGTACATTTCATCTAGGCGAAGTTGGTCATCAACCGCTTTATACTCACCATTTTCTTCAGTCAGAAATCCAAGATTAAGAAGACGTTTAATTGCGACCTTAACCTTTAATTCATCAACACCAAGTTGCTTTGAGATCCACTTGGTGCATGATTTAAACTCACTTAGTCTGGTCATCTCTAAAATTGTAAAGCAATACCACTCACTAACACTGTGATAATAGTCGTTTTGTAATTCTTTAAACTTTAGGTCTTTTAAGGCCTTCTCATTTACTTTATATTTTTTAATAGCAGGTGGAATTCTTTGAAGCTTTCTTTTTCTTTGAGCTGAAACAATAGAGTCTAGAAAGTGCTGCCGTCCTTTTGGATCTACAGATAGCTTTTCCGCAACTTTCTCTCCAAATTCCAGAGAAGGTGTTCTCTTACCATTCAAGACAAGGGAGAGCACTCCAGAGTTCACATTTAAAGACTTTGAGAAGGCTCTCATAGAGTAACTAGAGTTCTTCTGCTTTCTAAGCAGGAGCTCTTTCTCTAGCGCTTGAATGTAGTAGTTCTCAACGTTTTGCATAATTATAAATTAATAAGCATAAAGACGAAATTCACCGTCTTCCTCTATAACTCCACAGTTTTCTAGAAATTTGTTTGTTTTATGATCCACACAAGCTCTGCCTTTTAATGAAAGGATGTGCTCGTTTTTATCCATTGGAATTTTTGCCTTAAGAGACACGACTCTAGTGGATGTTCCTTTTTTGATCTTTAGGATATTTAATTCTAAAACACCTTCTTCTTGGTCATACCTTCCAGGTGTAAACTTAAACAAGGTCCCTCTTTGTTGTTTAATTCCGCCTATTAAAAGCTCAACCGAGTCATCTCTTGCAACTTTGGTTAATAGTTTATTATGTTGAATATACGCATTAGAGTCGGAACTTAGCGCTACTCGTGCATGACGTTTGAATGAGTTGGTTGCAAACTCTTCTTCAGTGTAAATCTCTTTTTCCAGGCCTATAAGCTCTTGTGCGCACTCTTGCGTCTCGCAAAGCTCATACATCTGAGTATATGCCTTAAAGCTTTTAGCGATTGAGTCCTTCTCCAACTCTTTAGCAAACTTCTTCATCACCAAAGAGCTATAAGTAAAGTAGAGATGACGATCACTAGATATAAGCCTTAATAAAGCTCCTGCTCCATATTTATTTGCAAAATATATAATGAGCTCTTCGTTAATCTGCTCATATGTTTTAATCTCCATGCTTTGTAGTTCTTCAACAAGCTTTGAAAGGTTCTTTGTTGATGAAGAAACAACGTCATCCGGGGCCATTGAGATCGCTGACTTTTGATAATATTTTTTTGCATTTAATGGAATCAAAGGTCCATCCTCTAAGGGGATCCCTGAAGATTTTAAAAGATTTGATACGGCCACAATACAGTTATTGGTGATAAACTTGTATGTCCCCATACTTTTTGGATCTTCATATGCCTTTCTTAAATTCTCAAATAGAGAGCTTTTAATTTCTTCGTTCAAAGCAATTGTTATTCTCTCCAGTGGACGAGATTCTCCAACGACATACTGATCCCAGAAATAATAAAAATAGTCTGCTTCAAAAGTTAGTGGATACGATCCATATAAACCTTTTGCATACATAGAAATAACCGAGTCGGACTTAGCCGACACCGTGGACAAATCTGCTACTAAACTTATTGCGATATTGTTGTAATATTTTTTTTCGTTTTTATTTACAAAAACTAAAAATGCATGACCCCAACGACTAAACATAGGGCCGTCTTCATAGCCACCAGCAACGTGAACGTCGATTCCAATAATATCGTCTTGGCTTTGAAATAGCTCTTGCATTACGATATCTGTCGGGGTGTCAATCTGAGACGCCCCTACATGTGTAGAAGCGCTCAGTAGAACAAGTTGAATAATAATAAGTTTTAATAGTTTCATTAGTTATCTTTAGTAAGTTAAGTAATTTACGATCTTAGTTTTAAGGCTTTCTTTGTTTGGAACTTTGAAATCACCTTGTTCGTCGTAGCACAGGGAAAGGTCTGCACTTAAAGTTTTAATAGCATCGAGAATCTCTTGGTCTGTAGGAAGGACTGCGTTTCTATCCTTTCCAATTTCTCTTTTAACTAGTTTTATGAAGCTCAGAACTTCAATTTTAGTCGTATGATTTTTTTCCACATTCCACAAAATTGAGTAAGCATAACTCTCACTTGCATCAAGCTCAGCTGAATCAGCTAAAAATTGATCAAATCCCGCTACACTAGTAGATGACAATCCAACACCCAACGGAACGAATCCACCTCCGGCAGTAGCAGTTATAGCTCCGCCCGTTAAGAAAAGACCTCCACTCATCATCATGCCGTCAGTGTTACCTTTGAAATATCGCCCCGTATGGTCATAAACTTCATTAGTACAAGTTGCTGAAGCATTAGCTCCAACGCCTAAAGTTAAAACTGTAGCCGCTGCCAAACAAATTTTTTTCGTATTTTTAAACATTTTTTTCTCCGTTAATTCTTGTATTTCTAGTTATTAAGTTATTTGCTTAGTATTTAATGTAATTTATTACATCGTTCTTAAGAGATTCTTTTGTTGTTACGTAAAACTCTCCCTGTCCGTCTTGGCAGGCAGTAAGATCAACATTAACAGCGTCTACAGCTTCAATAACTTCTTCATCTGTTGGAATTACTGCTGCTTTATCTACGCCAACCTCTCTTTGAACAAACTTAATGAAACTTGCGAGCTCCACTTCTTCAGATACTCGATAGTCTGCTTGCTGCATTACTTTTTTTGCATAAATTTGACTGTCATTAAGTTCTCTGGCCTTCTCTGTAACTTCATCTGCTAAAGCAGTAGAAGTAGTTGACATACCACCTGCTAAAAATAAGCCGCCTAGTACAGGTACTGCACCACTAGCGACAGCACCTGTAAAAATAGATGTAGACCCAAGAGCAAACTCATCAAGAGTTCCACCTTTGACTATGCCATCCTCATACTCCGAAATGCTATCGACACAGGCTGCAAATGTTTGCCCTCCAGTAGTTAGAGTTAGTACTGCGAGGGCCGCGATACATACATTTTTTGATTTCATAAACATAATTTTCTCCTATTTAGTTTTTACTTTTTCTGATTTAAATTCAGTTAAAAAGCTGTTTCTGTGTTTTTGTTGAAGCGTTTATACACACCACTTACACACAGCACAACCTTATCCGAAACAATGTGCTTCACATAAGACCATCCATTTTGAAGCATGGAGTTATTACATAGATGAGGCACTAAGTACTGGAATTATAATACGAAGGCCGCTTCAGAAGCGGGCCAGAAGAAGAACTTACAGAGGGTGTTAAGAATTTAGACACAAAGATTCTATGTCTAAGTAGTTGTTTTCATTATAGTTAGAGGTACAGACACAAAAAAAGGGAGGCTTTCGCCTCCCCTGTATTCGAAAAAATTTGAATATATTCTTAGCCGCCGAAGTCATCAAGCATGATGTCATCGCGCTCAACACCTAGGTCAACAAGCATATCAATTACACACTTGTTCATGATTGGAGGTCCACATAGGTAGTACTCACAATCTTCTGGTGCAGGGTGTTTGCTTAGGTACTCGTCATGAAGAACTTGGTGAATGAAGCCCGTGTAGCCTTCCCACTTGTCTTCAGGTAGAGCATCAGACAAAGCTACGTGCCACTTGAAGTTATCGTTTTCTCTTTGGATCATATCGAAATCTTCTTCGTAGAACATTTCTCTTCTAGATCTTGCTCCGTACCAGAAAGTAACCTTTCTATCAGTTTTGATTCTTCTAAACTGATCAAAGATGTGTGATCTCATCGGGGCCATGCCTGCACCACCACCAATGAAAACCATTTCTTTCTTAGTGTCTCTAGCAAAGAACTCACCAAATGGTCCTGAGATAGTACACTCGTCACCTGGCTTAAGATCAAAGATATAAGAAGACATCTTACCTGGAGCAACATCTGGCTTATTTGGCGGAGGTGTTGCAATTCTAACGTTTAGCATAATGATACCCTTCTCTTCAGGGTAGTTTGCCATAGAATAAGCTCTGATAGTCTCTTCATCTTCTTTTGAACGATATTGCCAAATATTGAATTTGTCCCAATCGCTTTTATACTCTTCTTCAACATCAAAGTTTTTGAAGTCAATATCAAGACCAGCAGGTCTTTCAATTTGAATAAAGCCACCAGCTCTAAATGGAACTGCTTCACCCTCAGGTAGCTCAAGAACAAGTTCTTTAATAAAAGTTGCAACGTTATGATTAGATCTAACTTTACACTTCCATTTCTTAACGCCGAATACTTCTTCAGGAACTTCGATCTTCATGTCTTGCTTACAAGAAACCTGACAAGTAAGTCTCCAACCTTCTCTAGCTTCACCTTTAGTGATGTGAGTTTTCTCAGTTGGAAGAATCTCTCCTCCACCTTCAAATACTTTTGCAACACACTGGCCGCAAGTACCACCACCGCCACAAGCGGAAGATAAGAAAATTTTCTCAGCAGCTAAAGCATTCAAAAGTTTGTCTCCAGGAGCAACTTGAATGTCTTTTTCCCCGTTAACATTGATAGTGAGGTTACCCGTCGCTACCAGCTTGGAACGAGCGATAAGGATTAAGGCCGTAAGGGCCAAAATCACTCCGGTGAACATCGCAACGCCTAATACTATTTCATTCATAATATTTTACCTTTATCTGTTACCTATTATTAAAGTTGAATTCCGCCAAACGACATGAAACAAATCGCAAGTAGGCCAGAAGTTACAAAAGTAATCCCTAGACCTCTTAGACCTGCCGGCACATCCGAGTAATCCATTTTCTCTCTGATCCCGGCAAGCAATGCAATAGCAAATGCCCATCCAACACCAGACCCGATACCATAAGCTACAGACTCTCCAAATGAGTAATCTCTCTCAACCATAAATAATGAACCACCTAAAATTGCGCAGTTAACAGTAATCAATGGCAAGAAAATACCAAGAGTGTTGTAAAGAGCTGGAAAGAACTTATCTAGAGTCATCTCAAGAATCTGTACCATCGCAGCGATTACACCGATGTAAGAGATTAGACCTAAGAATGATAGATCAGTTCCTGGGTAACCTGCCCACGCCAACGCTCCCTCTTTCAAAAAGTAATTGTAAAGAAGGTTGTTAACAGGGATTGTGATCGTTTGAACAACGACAACAGCAACACCAAGACCTAGAGAAGTTGCAACTTTTTTGGAAACTGCCAAATAAGTACACATCCCCAAAAAGTATGCCAGTGCAAGGTTTTCTATAAAAACAGCTTTAATTATTAAATTCGTGTAGTGTTCTAACATTTTCTACTCCTCCTAAGCCTGAGGCTCAACCTGGCTAGGATCTTTGGTTCTAAGAATCCAGATGATTAATCCAATAAGAAAAAACGCACTTGGTGGCAATAATGCCAAACCATTAGCTTGATACCATCCACCATCTTTTGTTAGTTCAAATACTGTGTATCCAAAAACTTTCCCTGAACCAAAAAGCTCACGGAAAAAACCTACAAAGATAAGGATGAAAGAATAACCAAGCCCGTTTCCAATTCCATCAAAGAATGAAGCAATTGGAGTGTTCTTTAGTGCGAATGCCTCAGTACGGCCCATAACGATACAGTTGGTAATAATTAGACCAACATAAACTGCCATGGTTTTCCACTGGTCAAAAAGGAATGCCTTTAAGAATTGCTCAGCAATAATAACCAATGAAGCAATAATCGTCATTTGAACGATAATTCTAATACTTCCAGGAATATGATTTCTAATAATAGAAACACTCATGTTTGCAAGTGCAATAACCAAAGTAACTGCAGCACACATAACAATAACGTTCTTCAACTGAACAGTAACCGCTAGCGCAGAACAAACTCCAAGAATTTGCAATGCAATCGGGTTGTTCTTTAAGATGGGGTCAAATACCAATTCTTTAATTTTCATATTGTCACCTCGCCAGCTTGAACCATGTCGATGAATTTTCCATAGCCATGATTGCTAAACCAATATTTAATTGATGAGCTTATTCCGTTTGCAGTAATAGTTGCACCACTTAGGCCATCAACTCTATATTCTGCAACCGCACCTTCTTTAGGAGCTTCTGCCTTAGAAAGTTTAAGAGCTACAACTTCTTCTTCGTTGTAAACACTCTTTCCAATCCACTGACCTTTCCACTTAGGATTGTCTACTTCTCCACCAAGACCCGGAGTCTCACCCTGAGCGTAGTATCCAAAACCTTTTACAGTGTTAAGATCTGAACCAAGTGCCATAAAGCCGTACATTGTCGACCATAGACCCTTAGAAGTGATATGGAAGATGTAAATTTGAGGCTGATCTTGTTCATCTTTATAAACAAAAACCTTACCAAATTTAGCTCTTCTACTAAGTCCTGCTAGATCAGCGTCAGCTGGAATAGCGATACTTAGATCTGGCTTCTTTTGTGCTTCTTTCTGATCGTAAGTAGCTGAGTCCATGTCCTCAACGATCTCACCTGTTTCAAGATTAACTAAAACAGTTGAAAACTTTGAGAAGACTTCGTTTACGTCAGTGTCTTTATTTAAAAGACCAGCTGCACTTAAAACGTTTTTCTTCATATCAAGCGCCGCATTTTGAGCTTGTTTATCTTTAAGGCTTACCGCAGTTGTGGAAACCAGAACAGAACAAACCAAGCATAGAGCAAAAGCGACAAATACCGTTTTCCCTACATTATTACCCATTTCTGGCCATCCTTCTTTTGATATTGCTATTAATTACAAAGTAGTCAATTAATGGAGCCATTGCATTCATAAATAGAATCGCAAGCATCCAACCCTCTGGGAATGCAGGGTTAATACATCTTACGACAATACCCATTGCACCAATTCCAAAACCGTAGAACCACTTCCCTTTAGTTGTCATACTTGCACTAACAGGGTCTGTTGCCATGAATACGAATGCAAAAGCAAACCCACCCATTACAAAGTGATAATACCAAGGGATATTGAACATGAAGTTCGTTTCGCTTCCAATAAGGTTAAGACCTGTAGAAGTAACAATCATACCAACAACAACTGAAAGCATAATGGTCCAAGAACCAATACGAGTTGAAATCAAGTAGATCGCACCGAGTAAACAAGCAAGAGTTGAAGTCTCACCCATTGATCCTGGAACAAGTCCAAAGAACAACTCACTCCAAGAGTAAGTAACTGCTTCTAGTCCACCAGCTGCTGCTTGACCAAGAGCTGTCGCTCCAGTGAAGCCATCAACTGCAGTCCAAACAGCGTCACCACTGATTTGTGCAGGGTAAGCGAAGAACAAGAATGCTCTGGCTGTAAGAGCCGGGTTAAAGATGTTTTTACCAGTACCGCCGTAGATCTCTTTACCAACAAGAACACCAAAGATGATCCCTACAGCAACTTGCCATAGAGGAATTGTTGGAGGAAGAATCAACGGGTATAGGATACCTGTTACAAGAAAGCCCTCGTTAATTTCGTGCTTTCTAACAACAGAGAAGATTAATTCAACAGTACCACCAGCAATTTGGGTTACCAAAAATACTGGGAAGAACCATAGAAAACCGTACATCATGTTTGAAGCAATATTAGCTGGGTCATGAGCCAGGCCAAGAAGGGCCATAACAGATGCTCTCCAACCTTCAGCCTCAGCTCCAGTAGAAGCTAATACGCTGTTTGCTTGAAAACCAGTATTATAAAGTGTCCAGATAATTACTGGAAATAACGCCATCGCAACTGTGATCATTGTTCTCTTAAGATCAATGCCGTCTCTAACGTGCGTCTGCCCGCTAGTTACATCAGCTGGAGTGTAAGCGAAAGTATCGATCGCTTCATAAAGAGGATACATTTTTTCAAGTTTCCCACCTTTATGAAAGAGATGCTCTTTGCTATCTAGAAAATCTCTTAATAACTTCATTATCCTTCCTTCTCAATCATCGTTAGGGTTTCTCTAAGAACCGGGCCAAAGTCGTTTTTGCCTGGATCGACGAAAGTACAAAGTGCCATATCCTCTTCATCCAATTCTAAAGCCCCAAGCTTCACGGCCATATCAGTGTTACGGGCCATGATGGTTCTGATGAAATAAGTTGGAAGAATATCAAGTGGCATTACTTTTTCGTATGAACCGATTGGAACGATAGCTCTAAGGCTTCCGTTTTTGTCAGTGTTCATTGCAAACTTCTTATTCATAAGTGCGGAAACGTAGATTGGCTTAACAGAGAACTTATTAAGACCTGGGCTGTGCCATCCAAGGAATTCTCTCTCTCTTCCCTCTTTAAGAAGAGATACTTGATGATGAAAACGTCCAAGGTAAGCAAATGGGCCGCGAGCTTCTCTACCAGCAAGAACTGAACCTGAGATAGGTCTAATTTCTTCTGCTTCAAAAGTTTCGCCTTTTACTAGATCTTCAATTGAAGCACCTACTCTTGTCTTAACAAGTCTAGGGTTTCTAGCAACTGGACCAGCAAGAGCAACAACTCTTTCTGTAAATAGTTGTCCAGTTTGAACCAATTTACCAATTGCGATCACTTCTTGATAGTTGATGTGCCAAACAAACTTGTTCTCGCCAACTGGATCTAAGTGATGAATATGTGTTCCGGCAAGACCAGCAGGGTGTGGTCCAGAAAACTTAGTCTCTGATACTTTTTCCAAGTCGCCACCGGCAACAGTAGAATCAGCTTCAGTACACAAGTGAACCTGTGCGATCTTTGCCAAGGCCTTAAGACCTAATTTAAATGCGCTTTCTTGCTCTTTGATAATTACTGCAGGATTTGCAGCCAAAGGATTACTGTCCATAGCTGTAACGAAGATGCTGCTTGGAGTTTCCTCTGGAGCGGCAACCTTTGAGAAAGGTCTTCTTCTTAGGCTTGGCCACATACCAGATTCAAGTAAAAGAGCTCTTACGTCTTTATCTTTGTAACTGGAAAGCTCTGCGCCTTTATAAGACTCAAAACTTTGGTGGTCATCGCCTTCAACTCTGATAACAACAGATTGAAAAGCACGTCTAGCCCCTCTGTTTATCTCGACAACTTCACCGCTTGCAGGAGACGTGTATCTCACACCTTCGGTTTTCTTGTCCGTATAAATCAGCTGACCGACTTTAACTTTATCCCCGATTTGAACTTCCATTGTTGGCTTCATGCCGACAACATCATCCCCAATCAGAGCGACTTTAGATACTTTTGGCCCCTGATGAACTTTTTGTTCAGGAGTGCCCTCAATAGGCAAATTAAGGCCCTTTTTGATTTTAATCATCTCGTGCGCACCTTTTAAGTAAAATTAATTGTCATGATAAACATTCACTAAATATCATAAAGCAGGCTATAATGACAATGAGGCAAACAAAGTAAGGCCAAAGAAAAAGCTCTAATATTGATCGAGGTCAAATAAGTTCTATGCGTTTTCAAGAAAAAATCGTTGAGGGTAAATACAATTACTATCAACATGATCAAGTTTATTGCGAAGAGCACTTCAAAGTATTCCGTCAGGAAGCAAGCACAGGCAATTTCAACTTCAATGCAGAACTCATGTCACGCGTGGATACTGGCGAATTTTTAAAAGTTTTTGTCGATTACGAACTCACCCACAACTTTGAACCAGTAAGTCTTAGAATTAAAAGAACTCTGGGGGCACATAAAAGCACAGAGCGCTTCACAGTCGACCTTAAGGATAAAAAAATTCATTATGTATTCAATGGAAAAGAAGGCATGCATGAATCAGAGACGGCCATTTCTGGAAGATTTCACATCGCAGCGCCTGCCTTTAGCACCTCAATGCTTATGAGTGAGGCTAAAAAGATAGACCCAGTGCATCGAACACCTTACAACATCATTAGTTCTGAAAATATTTGGGAATACAAAGAGCCTTTTAAAGAATCCACTCTCTATGTTGAGCTTATGAGCCTTGAGCCTGTGACTATCAACCTTCATGACAATGAATTGCAGGCCACTCTATGCAATATTTATGAAGAGGATAAGATAAAGAATCCAAACGCTGAAGGCTACCCTGTCTATATTAGTAAGCACTATCAAATCCCATACAAGGCCGAATTCGCCAATGGGATTAGAATCGAAGTTCAGAATCTTAAAAACTTTGAAAGTGAATACAAAGGCTCTTTTTAATCTCTACCGTTGATAAACTCTTCAGCACCCAAGCAAGCTTGCTCCAAATCCATAAATTCTAGCTCGTACGGACGCATCATCTCTCTAAATGTTTTAAGAGTCTGACCTTTCCATCTTTTGATTCGTGGATCAGTAAGAATAATAGCACCTGAGTCATTTTCTCTACGAATTAAACGACCAAGCTTTTGATGCAAGGATCTACACCTATGTGCCAGGAAGTAGTCTACAAACTCATTTCCAAAGCTTCGTGCATAGAAGTCTCTTCTAGAATCAACTACAAGATCTCTTCTTAAATCTGGAATTTTATCAACGTATATTAATTTTAATGCATCCCCAGGGACATCAATCCCCTCTCCAAAGGACTCCATACCAATCAGAACTCCACCAGAAGTGTTTTTGAAGTCCTCTACAACTTGATTGCCCATCCCTTGAATAAATAGTGGCATTTCATTTTCTAACTTACTTAAAAGGATCTCTATTGCTCGCTCAAATCTAGTTTTGGCAGAAAATAACAATAAGGTCTTACCACCAATACTTTTAATGACTGGAATGATTTTTTCCAATACTTCATCAACATAAGTCTGCTCATAAATTTGAGGAGAATCACTTGAAACAAATACTTTTGCATTGTTTTCGTAATCGAATTTATTATTTAAAAATAATCCTGTTTTAAATCTTCTTTCAGCATCAAGATACTTGTAACCCGTCATCCACTCTACACTTGCCATCCCTTTCGTTCCCTCTTGGTTTGCAAGAGTTGCTGAAGTAAACACAACAGAGTTTGCTTCCTTTAGAACACTCTCATATAGAAGCTCTCCAGTATCAATTGGTGCACAATTGAAAACATAGCCAAATTCTTCATGAAATTTGATGGAATTCACCATTTTCTCACTTGGACTCACCATTGCGTTAAATACAGACTGGGCTTCTTCTATCTGTGAAAATGAACTTTCAAATGCAGACCACGCAGTCAGTTTGTTATCATCGTCGCCAAACTTACTTATATCCCAACGATCAGAAAATGGTGCCAATAGGTCATAAATAGACTTTAGAATGAAGGCCAAACTCTCAACGTGGTTATAGATTGCACTCTCCAAAGCGTTATTCAGAGATTGTTTTTTAACCATCGGAGTTTCATTCCAATAGATATCTGTAAATCGTGGTAACTGACGAGCTAGTCTTTCAATACTCTCTTGTAGTGGTACTGCATGATCGCTGAGCATCTGGGCAAAGCTTACTGACTGGGAGCGAATTTCTTTGATAAGCTCCTCTTTTCCACTTTCAACGTTTCCAAGTAAATAAAATAGAGGCCCCATCATCTGTGGAAGATTCTTTGCAAACTTCTCTAGGTCTTTTTGTGCAAGTTCCATAGTGAATGCATTTGTGACTTCGCCTTCCATCTTGTGTGCTTCGTCCACTACAACATACTTTGGCCTGTCAAAACCTCTAGGCCAATTAAGCAGAAGTGAGTGGTTACCCACAATTAGATTAGCTTCTTTGGCCCTTCTCAATCCTTGTAGATAAGTACAAGAGGCGGAGAAAGGACACTTATTTCCAGTACATGCTCTAAAATCAACTGCCAGAGTCTCTTGTTGCTCTGATAGAGTCTTATTCAGTCTTTTAAGAACAAAGGGAATATTCTCTCTCGTTAAGACATGGTTGTAATCAGGAGTTCTCTGATTAAAAAAGAGAATTGTTTCTATGTACGCTTTGGCGAATTTTTCTTCAAAGCCATCCATTTGACCAAGTAGATCATCATGTTCTTGATTTCTGAATTTAAGCTCACAGAGGTGGTTTTTTGAACCAAATAATCTAATGACACTTAACTCAGACTTATTTAGCCCCAATACTTTATAAATTTGAGGAATATCTTTTTGTACGGCCTGATTCTGTAAGGTTTTGGTTCCTGTCGAAATCAACACCTGCTCATCTTTGGATTTCGTTAATAAGGTACTTGGCAATAAATAACCCATAGTCTTACCAGTCCCTGTGGGAGCTTGAATAAGAGCATGAATATTATTATTAAAGGCCTGACCAACACGAAGGGACATCTCTTCTTGGGCCTGTCTATATTTGTAGCCAGGGAAATGTCTTGAGAGTGCGGCCTCGTCTTGTAAAATATTTTGTATGTTTTGCCCTGAGAAATTAATATCTCTTCTAGAGAGAGCTTCCTCGCCATTATCACCTGAAGCTTCTAGCTTTTTCTGAGCATATGCTTTAGCAGTCTCTTCCAGATCAAAATCAATTTGTTCAGCAATTTCATTTAATTCAGTAATATCTAGTTCTAGAAAGTCTTTGAACCAAAAATCGGCCCTATCAAAGTCAGAACATAGTTCTTTAATAAAGACATAAAAAGCAGGGTCTTTTTGAAGCAGCCAACACGATGTCAGCATCGCTTTGAGTAAATCCTTCGAATCCTCTAGTCCTCGGTGATCCTCTTTCTCTTTGATACCAAGCTCTATTAGAAAGCCTTCCAGGTTAAGTGAATTTTTCTCAGGAAATAATAATGCTAAAAACAGCATCGAGTCGTGAAAGCGCTCACCTTCTTCACTCTCTATTGCATCTAGGTATTTCTTTAAGAATTTTTCTTCAAAAAGAGCGTTGTGAGCTATTAGCTGATGATCCTTAAGAGTTTGTAATTCATTCTCTACTGTCTTCCAAACTGGGGCGTTTTTAATCTGTCCCTCAGTGATCCCAGTAAGCTTCTGAATGAACTTAGAAACAGGCTGATCCGTTCTAACCAGTGAAGAATAACTTCTTACGAGCTGCGTTCCTTCAAACTGAAGAAAGCCAAGATCTATGATCTTGTCATAAGCTGGATCGATTCCAGTGGTTTCAATGTCAATTACGGCCCATTTCTTTAATTTGTTCATCTTGCCTATTCCATTACTTACGCGCAGAATATGTCTATTAATAATTTAAAGGATATAAACATGTCTGCAGTGATATTCCAAACTCAATCCGTCCTAATCGTAGCGTTGATGCTATACGGCATCTCTCGTGTAATCGGCAAGAACAAAAACCGTTATCAGCACATGAAAACGATGAAACTTGCCATGATCTGGGACATCCTATTAATTCTACAAATAGAGTTAAATAGAGGTGCTATAGCTAAAGCTAGCAATGCAATGGAAAACAAGATGATGCTTAACATACACGTATCATTGGCCGTTGCCACAGTGCTTCTGTACGTTTTTATCTACTTTAGTGGAAAAAAACTCGCTTCTGGTGATGAGAGTAAAAGAGGCAAGCATAAAATCTTGGGTTATTGCGCGTTGACGACAAGACTAGCTACCCTTATAACAAGCTTTTTAGTATTATAGCACCTAAGGAAACATAATATGAATCCAATGCAAGAAGTTGAACAACTCATTAAAAGTCAGATCGAAGACGCTCACGTAGAAGTTTCTGATTTGACTGGTACGATGGACCACTTAAATATCTTTGTCGCAAGCGACATCTTCAAAGGTAAAATGTTGATCGATCAGCACCAAATAATAATGGATATCTTGAAAGAAGAACTTAAAGAAAAAATACACGCGGTCAAAATTAAAACAATGACCAAAGAAAAATACGCGAACCTATAAGGAGTTATCATGGATCAAAACAATCCTTTTAAAATATTAAATGAAGACGGAGCATCTAAAGAAGTTAAAGCTTCTGAAGTAACAGGTGATCTTAAAGAGAGAATTGAAACTATCATTAAAAGCAACAAGCTAGTTCTTTTCATGAAGGGCAATGAGCACTTTCCTCAGTGTGGATTTAGCGCAAACACTGTAGCGATCCTTAAGCACATTGGAGCACAGTTCAATACTTTCGACATTCTTCAAGACATGGATATTCGTCAAGGCCTTAAAGAGTATTCTAACTGGCCAACCTTCCCTCAGCTTTACTTCAATGGAAAGCTTGTAGGTGGAAACGACATCATCACAGAAATGTATGAGTCTGGTGACCTAAAAGAATTGGTAGACGCATAATGCAAGAAGAGTCCGGGCCTTTAGGTAGTCTTGGTCTCAGCAAAGAAGTAAATATCATTGGGGCCGGAATCTCCGGCCTTTTAATGGGCCATTACCTAAAAAATAATGGCTACTCCGTTAAAATTTTCGAAAAAAATTCACGCACTGGTGGCAAGATCCAAACATTAACCGGATCCTTTGGCCTTGCTGAAACTGCGGCCAATGCAGTATTCACAAACGAGGATGCTATCGAGCTCATGAAGGAGCTTGGATTAACTCCTCATAAAGCTCCATCAAAACTCAAGCGTCTTCTCTACAGAGGCAATAAGCTTAGAGCTTTTCCCTTTCACATATGGGAAGTGCTATTTCTTATTTTTAACCTCCCAAAGAAACATCCACCAATTGATGACAAACTCACCATCTATGAATTCTTTGCTCCCCTCCTTGGTAAAAGAGCGGCGTATGATGTTTTAAGTGCTGTTTTTGGTGGAATTTATGCAACCGACTCAAAGACACTTAGGTTTAAAAGTGTATTCAAGGATGAGTCCCATACTCGTACTTATTTTGGCTTTATTAGAGAGTTAATCAAAAGCAGAAAACAAAGAGAGCACTCTCCTAGTTCAATAAGCTTCAAGCTTGGAATGCAAGAACTCATCGATGCGCTAACAAATGAATTAAAAAATGAATTAGTGTTCGAAGCAAAAACAGAAATTGATGAAAGTAAAAACACCATCATTTGCACTGATGCAATTCATGCTGCAGAAATTTTAAAACAAAAACATCCAGCTATAGGTCGCGAACTCTCAAAAATTAGTTATCAAGCAGTGAACAGTGCCACCTTAATCATGAATAGGCCTGTCAATGAACTTGAGGGTGCATTTGGGGCGCTATTTCCACCAAGTAGTAAAATAACTAGTGCCGGAATACTAAGTAACAGCTCCATCTTTCCAGCAAGGGCCAAGAATCAAGACCACAGGAGCTACACCTTCATAGGGCTCGGACAAAACTATTCTAAAGAAAACGCCCTTGAAGATTTGAAGGCCCTTGATCCGAAAATTGACTGGAACTCAGCTCTAGTTGAGGAATTTGTTACTAAATGGAATAGAGGCATTCCTCTATATACATATGATCGATACCTTTCTATTAAAAAGATTCGCACACTCATACACAATGAGAGAACAGGTCTTGTGATATTTGGAAATTACGTCGATGGGATATCAATTCGTGAAATGATATCAATGGCCAAAAGCTTTGCTCTAAAAGGTCCTAAGGTAATCTCTTCTTAGTCTTTGTGTAAGAAGTGGCTTTTTAAGCTTCGCCTCTACTTCCAACTCTTTAAAGTAACCTACAGAACGAAGAGCATCCTCTTTTTTCCAGATTTTTGAACAACTTAAAATTTGTCTGTCATACTTGGATAGTTTTTTCTTATCATCCAGGTAGCTTGGGTCACAGATTTTACCCATATGCTTTTGCATAAAAGCAAAAAAGCGCTGAAGAGATTCAGTTCCGATTGATACACTTAATAACTGTTTATAGAAGGCCGAAAACTTTTTAGTGGCAAAGTATTCAGCGAGAAGAAATTGATCAAGCTTCTCTTTGGATAGAACTTCATCCAATTTATCAGAAGTGATTGATTCGTTTCCAAAGTTTATTTTGAGCTGTTCTAAAATATTTAAAAAGTTTGAACAGGTCGCTTCAACAGAGTCTTGAAGCTTTTGTGCGGCTGAATAATCAAGGTATACGCCAGTATAGGAAGAGAAGAACTCTAATAACTCTCTATTTTCCCAAAACATAGGTGCTTGAATATCTATTCCGTGCACGCTGTCTTTACCAACAAGCTCTTTGTAAAAGTCGTTCTCTTTTTCAAAAGACATAATGAAGTATCTATCATCTAGAAGAAGTTCTTCATTGAGAAGTTTCTCTTGTGCATCTTTTGACAGGTCTTGCGCGAAATGGACGAGATAGGATTCACTATTACCGAATAGGCCCATTGTTTGAAGATTTTGCTCTATCCAGTCAGCTGTAACATCTTTTGCAGTTAGGATATGAAGCTTTCCACCTTCCAGATCTTGTGAAGGAATCTGGTCTTTGAACAACTTCATTATAATAGGGTCAAAGCAGTGTACGGCATACAATCCCTTTTTATCGGGAGAGATACTTCTATTATTCGCTTTAAAAAAGTCCCATAATTTCCACTTAGAACGCATAGAGAATCATGTCCTTGAAGTTTTGAGCAGCATTGGTCGCCATGTCGTTAATGGTATTTTTAAGTGCACTTCTATTTTGAGTATCGATAACCTCAATGGCCTCAGAACTGTAAAGTTCTCTAGTAAAGCTTCCAGTCAAAGTGATGTTCTCGTTAACAATAATCTTTGGGCCGACAGCAAACTTGCCAAGGCTGGACTTTAGAAGTTCTATCTCTTTTGAACTTGGGTTCTTAATCAGGATAAGTCTTAGATTAGCTCTAATACTTGTCGTTGATGGGATGTAGAAATCTTCCCTATCCTCTCCAATAGCATCTTCCACAGCATTTTTGGCCGAACGTAAATTTGTAGCTGCTTTACTCTCTTTAACCTGAGATGGGGATTCAACAATCCCTATCAAAACTGCGTCAGCTGGTTCGTTGCCCGATTTCAACTCAAGTCCACTGAAAACTGAGAGCATATGATAGATCTCTTTAGTCATAGGAGCTGAAATATTTGAGAAGTTACTTTTATTGTAAAACATAGGAACAGTGATGGATTTAACTCCATACTGGGCAAATGGATTACCTTTCTCTTGAAAGCGGTAACCAGCACAAGAAGATAAAACGAATATAAAGCAGAGTGTCAAAAGTGTTCGCATGATTTAAAATACCAGAGGTGTTGGTGCATAGACAAGGGATTCTCTTGATCAGCTCGCCCCTAAATGATAGAACATCGCTTATGAAACACACAAAGTCGCTGGGTGACCTTCTTGCCCAGTCCTCTGATGATGAGGAAGTCTATACATCTGATCAGCGCAGGCGCAAATGGAGGGCCAAAAACGGCCGTTTCTCCCGCACACAGGGGTGTTTCGACTTTATTTATTTAATCAGAAGCTGGGACAAAATTGTTGGCGATTTAATGGCCAAAAACACAATTCCCCATAAAATCATGCGCTCAACCCTGCTTGTCATGACTAAACATAGTATATTTGCCCAAGAATTAAGCTTCATGGGGCCTCAAATTATACAGAAAATTGAAGAAAATATTCCTGAGCTTAAAGGCAAAATCACCAAGATTAAATTTAGCCATGCCAACTACTCTTGGGATGAATTTAAGAATGCCAAATTTGAGAAGACAAAACAAAAGTCTCAAAGGCCCAAACTTCACCCTCACTCTCCGCAGTACAAATTGAAAATGAAAAAGGCTCAAGACGCCTTTCATGACATTGAGGATGACGAAGTTAAGAAACTTCTGACTTCCCTATTTATGGATAAGATTTAATAGAGCGACCTCTTTAAAAGAGTCTATCACCTGTGCCTGTGCTCCATAATCATCAAGAACTTCTTTAAGATCCTTATTATCCTCTCTGGCCAAAATAAATGCATTGCCGCCAGGATTCAAATGCTCCAAGGCAAATACCACAAACTCTCTCAAATTCGATTGATCAAAGGTCCTACATTTAGACTTATTTACATTAGGAGATGGACGACTATGCCCTGGATTAAAATAAGGAGGATTCGAGACAATGAGATCAAAGCTCTTATCCATTTTTAGATCTTGTATAGTTTGATTTACAACCTCTAGCTCCACATCTTTATTTAGAAGGACTCGGTTCTTATCGATACATTCTAAAAACTCTACTTGAGGCTCAAGAAGATAAAGCTCCTTAACAGTTGATAGTAGATTAGCAGTCTCAATACCAACCACTCCACAGCCACTGCCAATGTCTAAAACACTAGTTGCACGGCCACCGTGCAAGGCCGCCATTTTAGATAGCCATATTGAATCTTCGCTAAAGCGGTAAAATTTGGGTTGATGGTAGTCCATAACTTCTTACTGCTAGGAGTTTTAGAAAGTAATCTCTTTGAAAGTCTCCCATCTCAAAGAGCTTATAAGTTGAAAAAAGAATACCTTTATTGTTTTCGATGTTCTTCTTATAGAAGAGTCTCTTATCTTTAAAAAATGGTTTTAGCTCCCCTTGTTTTTTAGACGAAAAGTATTTTCTCCACTGGTCATTTTTAAGAATTTCAAAATATAGACTCTTAAGCCTAGGCTCAGAAGCACTCTCAAGAGATACAAATTTATCAAAGATTTGTGCGCGCCTATCAGAAGATAACGGATGGTAGTATCGTAGAATAGATAGAGAGTCGAAAGTCTTAGAGATGTTCACACCTTCTAGTAGTTTCTCAAAGCTTTTACGATCTAAAGCACTTGCCGCCGACTTCAACCAAGGCAGAGGAAAATTCAGACCCAGATTAGGTGATGTATAGAAAGCGGCCAGCTCTTTAGAACTACTTGGAACTTTGAGTTCATCCTCTATTTCATCTTTCATTTCTTCAGAGGCCTCTTGGTGAATCTTCAAAATAAAGGCATTAAAGAGTTTATTTCGTTGAAGATTTTTACTGCTTGTTTCAAGCATCGTCAGGATTTGTTTTTTCAATGTCGCAGCACTTGCATATGGAAATTCCATCTCAAAGAAGTTGAAATACTCATTTCTTTGAATAAACTCTCTGGCCAGGGAGTCTACTTTTCCAAAGTTTCCAATAGATGAATAAATAGACATCTTTGACACTAAAGAGAGGGTGTCTTGTTTCTTTTCTAAGTTATTTATTTCGTTCGTAAGTTTTGTAAGTCCCGCCTTCTTGGCAGATTTCACGACCTTTGGATCGAGATTGATCTTTTGTTTCTCCAGCATGGACCATACATTATCTATAAGTAGCTTCTCTTTTACAGTAAGTGGAATCTGAATTGCCCCATAATTAAGGACCCATTTTTTACCGCTAAGATCCTCCCTCAAACACTCATTCATCTTTAAGAAGTAGTTCTCGTTGGATATGTCGGCCAAAATAAATGAGCTCATAAAAAATGCAGAACTGATCTCACTACACTCATCAGGCATATCTTCAAGCTCAGATTGAAGCTCAAACCCTAAAAGACCTGGAACTGGACGAATCGTTGAGAACTTTGACACAAGTTCTTTATACTTTAAGACCTCATCCGTTATAGGCCCAGAACTCTGAGCATGAGCACTTGGTATGACAATGGATACAGTTGAATTGATAAGCTCACTTACGAGTTTTTTCCTAAATACAAATGCGGATACAGCGATGACTAGCAGCCCTACGGCCACAATTAACAAATAACTGTCGCTTTTAGATGATTTACTAGATTTTAGTTTTTTTTTTAGCCTCAGCAGGTTCTGCTGAAGTAGTGCTTTGATTTGAATCAGTTGAACTCTGAGATTGAAGATCATCAAGATTAAGCCCAACCTTGGTGATGTCGTTTGGAACTTCCGGATATTCAGCGTCTTCTTCTTTTATTGGCTTTGGAAATCCGCTATTGTGCTGAGCATTTGCAAGGTTTGTTTCAGTCTCACATACAGGATTAAACGGCTGTTGCTCATCACCTACCAGATACTGGTTAATCATTTCTTTTTCACGAACATAGAACCAAAAACCATTTCCACAGCAGATCTCATCGTCCCCTTTAATGGAGCCGTTATCCACTAACTCTCTCACCTTGGACTTTGAAACAGGTCCCAAGATGTGATTGTTTTTAGTTCGAATTAACCAGTTCTTTTCCATTTAGTTAGCCAAAATTCCAATTAATGCTGAAAGGTCGTCGTCTGTAAACTTCAGGCCTGCACTGATGACGTAGCTCTGATCTCCACTTTTGGAGGCCACATCTTCGGCCATTAGCTTTGTATAAAACACATTCCAAAGTCTTAATTCTGTACCAAGTCTAACATTTGGACCGGCATCTTCTTGGTAGTCAAAAACTTCCATGAAACTAGTACTGCCGTAGTGTGGAATATAGTAATCAACACCAATACCACCAGTTGTCTCGATTAGACCTGCTCTAAGTCCCCAGTTACCGATTTTTCTACCAATCTGTACATTGAACTTAAATTCAGATTCATCAATTTCTCGCTCATTAACTTCTGTCTCAGCTCCACCGTTATTGGAAGTAAACGTAGTAGTCTCAGTTTCATTAACTGGGCCGTAATCAGAAAGAACAAGACCTAGCTTAAAGAATCTCTCAGGAGAGGGAACAATATCCATATTCAAGTCTGTTCTTCCGCCAAACTCTGTATTGTAACCTGTATATATTGATAGATCTGTTTTGAAGTTGTTGATTCTGTTTACGATACGATTAACACCTGCAAGTGTCTCGTTAACTTGATCCACCACTTCATCGTCACGAAGCAGGCGCCCTACAGTACCCTTTCCACTTTTAACATCGGCCATAATAGACTTTAAGTCTTGAGTGGCATCGCGAACATTCGCTAGAATTGGCTTAATGCCTTCCATGTCATTCATCAAAGAGCCATCTGCATAGCGGTCAGTTTCATATGCCAATTGCTCAGCAACTTTATGTAGGTTTTTTATAGATTCATTAAGTTTGCCTTCGTTTCCGTTAACAACTCTTTTTAAAGACTCAGTAATATCTTTTGCATTTGCAGCAAAAGCACGAGCATCTTCCATAATCCCTTTGATTACATTTTTTTGCTCTTTATCATAAAGGGCCTCTTTAATCGCTTGAGAGATCTTTTTCACATCATCAAGAACATCGGCAGCATTTTTACCAAGTTGTTCAAAGCCTGCCCCACCTTCAACTTTCACATACTGGCCTTCTTCTAGTCGAGGAGCATTAGGATCCCCCAGATAAATATCGATATATTTATCCCCTAGAAAACCAACGGTTTTAATTCTTAAAACTGAAAATGGTGTAATTTTAATGGACTTTAAAACTTCAAAAGTTACAACGGCCTGTGAACCAGCAAGCTCAATGGCCTTGATTCTACCGGCAACAATACCAGCGACTTTAATCGTACTCTTTTCATAGATGCCAGTAGCGTCGTTTAAGATTGCACGATATGTAACATAGTCCCCAAACCCTGCTTGGTTAGAGGTTATTTTAATTGAAACAATAACTAAACTTGCGATTGCCAACAGCGTAAGCAATCCAACTTTTAACTCGTTCAAGACGACTCCAAATTGAAAAATTTATTATATTTTAACCGTTTGACGGGTAAAAATCTTAAAGATTCTAAGTAGGTAAGGTTTTCC